>JBAWET010000228.1:0-1871 GCA_049591355.1 Nitrososphaeraceae archaeon | reverse complement strand
GGTCTGGATCATGTCTCGAGATCTAGGATCAGTTGAACGTATACTTTAAATGGGAACGATGGCCATTCCTGCACCCTTGCACGAATACTAATTAAAAATATTTAAACTCCAAAATTATCTTTTTATTCGATCTAAAAATTTAGACACAAAAAGGCCTTGCTTGTTCTCAAGCCTGCTTGTCGCTACCTAATTGTCCCTGAATCAGATTTTGTGATTATCACTTCGACCCGAAACAGTGTCTGAAATGTTATTAACTGTGATATAGTTTACTTTCAGACCCAATCTGAGTGATTATTTTAGGAATCACTGCAAAAAGGATCCTGAATCTAGTATTCGCAAAGGAGCAAGAATTGGTCGGGATTTTCAAAAATATCTTGGCTACCATTAAATTATATAGTTTGCTGATGTGATTACTTCTGATGAATTTGGCTGGAAACAGTTCAGTCTCTAGGATACCAATTATCATGGAAGTCGTGGGTAACGGAAAAGTCAAGTGTGAATTGGTACGCCATTTGTCCCCGTTAACAGTTTCTAATATACTTCACTCAATACCTATTACCGGAAGGCTACACTACCTTGGAACCAAATTGGTATATTTTGAAACTGGCCTAAACATGGGGGCCGAGAAGCAAAGGGCCGTCTTTAGCAAAGGTGATATCGGATATATGACGTCAAACGGCTCACTGTGTATAGTCCTTCAAGATTTGTCCGGAATCATGATGAATCCAGTTGGTAGAGTCCTTGACGATCTTAATCCACTACTCACATTGCCCGCCGGTCAGACAATGTCGATAAAAAGAATATAGGTGGGGTTTAAGCGATCATCTTTGCTATTTCGGGATATAATAAATCGCACGAAATGGATCCAGAATTTGAATACCTTTGATAGATGGAGACTTCTGGAATAAATAATTTTATAAAATATAGGTGATATGCGATAGATTCAGGACCACTGTACTTGAAGTGTCATTCATTTTTGCCAAGTGGTAGAATCATATGGACCATGATTGGTAACAATTACGAGTACTGGCTCGATCCATCTCTAAACTACTGTAGCTGTAACGATTATTATTTTAGAACTCTTTCAGGTAAGGGATTATGTTATCATCTTAGTTTTGCTCACAAAAATGTAATCAACAAGAACTTTGAACCAATCTACTTCCATGATGAGGAATATCTTGATTTCATCTCAGCAATAATCTCTGATTGTTGTTCAAAACTAAACAAACAATCGAACTAACAGTTCGATCGTTATCTGAAAAGAAAGTTGAGAATAAGTTAAGTTTTTGTAGGGATCATCCAATTTGATAGTACAAATGGTTGATTACAGGAATATACTGGTTGTCGGAGGAGGTGGACGAGAGCATTGTCTTGGTTGGAAGATCTCCCAGAGTCCTAAGGTAAATAAAGTGTTCTTCGCCCCGGGAAATGGCGGTACAGGGATGAACGTGCCAATATCCTCTAATGATTTAGAAAAGCTTAGTGATTTTGCGAGGGATAACTCCTGCTTCACGATTGTTGGCCCTGAAAAACCTCTGTCACTAGGTATAGTAGATTTATTTGCAAGAAAAGGGTTACCTATTATAGGACCAAACAAAAAGGCAGCCCGATTAGAATCAAGTAAAGTATTTGCAAAAAAATTTATGAAGAAATATAGTATTCCTACGGCCCCTTTTTCTGTTTTTTCCAATGCCGATGATGCAAAACAATTCGTCACTTCCTTGTCAGAACCTCCTGTGATAAAAGTGGACGGTCTAGCACAGGGTAAGGGGGTCATAGTTTGTCATGATCTCCCAGAAGCAATTAGAACAATAGATAAAATATTGAAATACAAGGAGTTTGGAAGCCAGGGTACCAGTATAGTCATAGAA
>JBAWET010000227.1:0-3178 GCA_049591355.1 Nitrososphaeraceae archaeon | reverse complement strand
AATCAATAGTATGTTCTCCTATGCTGTTTCCCACTGCCGTTACATGACTCATAGAAAGAAGATCATTTGCCAACGCATCAGTTTTACCATCAGTGGTTGAAATAAAGAAATCAACACGTCTCCACCCAAATTTTTCCAAAAGTAAGGTATAATCATTCTCCAAGAATTCTTTTTCCAATCGCTTACGCCGCCTCTGGATCGTGGTCAGGGGTATCTCTAATTTCTTACACATAGACGTTGATGATTTATTTTCATTTGGGGAAAGAATTTCTTTAAGTATCATTTTATCTATGCTAGAAAGAAGTGGCATCAAGTTCAAAGTAACCTCGCGCTTAGGTAGTTTACCACACGTATATTTAGGTCAACGCTGTATATACTACTTGTGACCGATATAAAAGAGAGTAGTGGATTAATTAGGCGAATGTTTACTAACTGTTGGTCAATTACGCACTATTGAAATACTGAAAAAAATACATTTAGCCTATAGTTCTGCATCAAGCCCCTGTCAGCCCAAATTTCTCATTTGGTAAAATTAAAATCATGGTCAGGGCCCATTGTTTGTGTATATGTTTGACGAAATTATACACATAATCAGCCCCTAACCCTTGTAAATATATCACTCCTTCTTGAGCAAGAGGGTTGTTAAATGTAATAATCAACTTGTTTGTACAGTCCTAGTTTTAGGAATAGAGGGCCCACAGCCTAAAGGACACCATAGGCCTTTATCTGGTATCTCTACTAATCTGACACTATCATGACCTGGAGTACTACAATGAAAATGTAGTATTTCTTCTTCTTTCCGCTTCCATGGAATAACTGTAATTTCTCTACTCCTTGTCATGTCGTTATGAATGTACCCGTTTTAAGGTTGATTCTATGTTGTTAGACTGTTCAGTAGATTCTTCGCCTGAAACGTTTTTGATGAACTCTGGTCCTTCTTTGAGTAACTTAATCAAGTTGATTTGCTGATCTACAATTAACTGCGCTGCTTCTAGTCTTTCCTTCGCAGGTTGATTTGGATCAATTGCTATTTCTTGATTAACTTTTAATGCTAAAATTATACTGTTTATCATATGCAGGGCCCTATATTCCAGCGATTCTTTGCACACTTGTTGCCATATTCTTCGAGCTTCTCTATACATTTTTGTTTTAATTCGATAATACGTTTGGTTTGGTATTTTCAGAGTGTCCATTATCTCATAGTCATAGTTATCCTCATCTGATTACAAGAAAAATGCGTTAAAGCCACAACAAGATATCACTCCACTTTTAACATTATCAATTATCGCTTATTAAGTTAATAAAAACAGTGGGGATGCCCTTTTTATACATAGAACGTTTACCCTAGTTCCTTAATTAACTAATAGATTAACCAATTAGAACTAACTTTCTTAGATAATAACAGATCAAGAGTAAGTAACAAATTATGCTTACCAATAAATACTTGCTAAGATAGTATGAAACGATTCAAAAAATGAAATATAGAAGCAGGTCAGAGATAGTCGAAATAATCCTCGAAGCTGCAAATGGAGGAACAACAAGGACAAGAATAATGTATAAAGCTTTTCTCTCGTTCGCGCAATTGAAAGAATATCTCTCCATGCTATTAGAAAAGGGATTAATTGAGTATGAGGAAGGCACTAGGCGTTATAAGACAACTGAAAAGGGCATAAGGATGCAGCAGGTATACAACCAGATAAACGATGAGCTTGTAATTTCCCCCTCAGGACAATTACAGAGGTAGAAATTTTTCCAGCTCTAATACATATGCTCCATAGGCTTCAATAGACCTTATCATAAGATTTGTTTGCCCTCTAAATCGTTCTTTAAGCATCGCGAGATCGCTTAGACCTGAGGATTCTAGCACAGATATTAAATTGCGATATGCCACTTTAGCTTCACGTTCGCAGTCAATTGCTCTTTGTTTCAATTCAGAAAGCCTATCCGGACCTGGCACGCATTCATAGTAACTGAACCAGAATTAAAAATATCTTCCTATTACAATCTAGTTTCAATGCTGTATTCAAACAACTGCAAAACTTTAATGAAATGTACGATATACAAGGATCCAAGCGTTTGGTTAAAGTTTAAAATTTGATGTTTTACATACTGGTTTAATATTTACTAATGACGAATTATTGCCTTTTGCTCATTGTGAATAAATCCTAAATTTATTGAATTTTAGAATTAAAGGTCTAAATTCCTTCATAATTAGTAAAAAGTTAGCAAAATGGGTCTATGCAAACAAAATGTTTAAAGCGAAGACTAGCCATACGTTAACTGGTTATGTCAAAAAGTGGCATTGTTTGTGTCACTTCCCTAACTGTTTGAAGTTGATGATTTTTATAAATTTTTGGAGTTCAACATTTTTGACAAAATACCTGGCTACGAAGGTACAAGTCCTTTTATCATTCTCAATATTGTTGATCTGAAATTTTAAATGGTCTGGACTAAGTTTCGCCCGAGTTGCTTGTTCGTTTGTTCTTCCCAGGGTAGGGTCATCGGCCAATAATCAATAGCATTCTATGGAATCTATCCACTAGCCTCTGACAGCACCCAGCGTCAATCCTCTAATCATCTTCTTTTGGAAAATCAGCATCAAAACTACGACGGGAATAATAGCTATGTTTATGCCAGCTGTCAGGTAGCCCCAGTCTATCCTATACAATGAGATGAATTGATATAGCGCGACTTGAAATATCATGGAATCGGGTTTGTTAGACAGGACTATAGGTAATACAAATTCATTCCAAGAAAATCTGAAGGACAAGATGGCAGCTATAAGGAAAGCAGGAAGCGACATGGGTATCGTGACGCGAATTAATGCTCCTAATTTTGAACAACCGTCTATTAGCGCAGCTTCCTCAAGTTCTTTAGGTAGAGATTCAAAGTAATTCTTTAGCAAAAAAATATTGAGAGGAATAATGAGAATCTGAAACGTCAACACAAGTGCTACAAGTGAATTTAGAAGACCTACGTTAGCCAACATAATGTATAATGGTATTATGTTTATGACCACAGGGATCATGAACAATGCCAATATTGTGCTCATCAACAGATTTTTTCCTTTGAATTCATATCTCGCAAATGCGTAACCCCCAAGGGCACTCACAGTCACGCTTAGAGCCGTACTCCCTACGCTCACTATCAGACTATTAATAAGGCTTAAAACAAGTTT
>JBAWET010000226.1:0-4646 GCA_049591355.1 Nitrososphaeraceae archaeon | reverse complement strand
TAATATTTGAAGAAAGGGGAGTTGGGGGCCTCTTTATCAAAAAGGGACATTCTCCGGCCAAAACACATACCTTTATGTCAGGAAAAAAGAGCAGTTGCGGTTTGCTTATTCCCTCATATCTTGCGCGGAAATATGACTATGGTTATAGTACCTCGCAACCATGTTAGTGCTTACAGAAGGGAAAGACGGCATCTTTATAAAAAATTAATACTCTAATTCATTACGAATTTTTCATTAACAATTTAACTTAAATCTTATTCCTGAAAAATCAAAGTCAATTATTTAATACTCATTTGCGTATACCTACGTTAATTCAATTAATATGAGTGGTGGAACTATAAGGTTTATACTTTTGAGTGCAATAGCAGGATTGACCGTATTCGGTGCGTTGCTTATTCAACTTGCATAACCCAGAAATTAATTTTATAATCTTTTATAGTATCTTTGCATATAGAAGCTGAGCGAACAAAGCGTCTTCAATGTCTGTACTGGCTGCATCCGTCCATTCGTCCATTGAGCAGCCAGTCAGTATAGTTTTTATAAGATTTACATGTCTTAAGCACCTTAAGATTGCTAATTTACGATACTAGGAAATCAATTAGGACTAATGAATTTGCTACCGAAGTTCAGGCAGGTCTCGCAGCAACGAGGAGATATCTGATGCCAAAGTACTTCTATAATGATACTGGTTCAAAGTTATTTGAGGAAATTTGCAAGCAACCAGAATACTATCTTACTCGTACTGAAACTTCAATTTTGATGAAATATAAACGAGACATACTTCGTATATGTGGGGATCAAGATATTTCAATAATCGAATTAGGCAGTGGAAGTTCATTGAAAACCAAGATACTATTGAATGAATTTGTGTCAAATAATAAAAAAGTATTCTACTTCCCCATCGATGTATCAGAGACAATGTTGAATGATTCTATTGATAAATTATCGACAGAATTCAAGAACCTTCGTGTTATCGGAGTTTGTTCAGAGTATGCATCTGGGATAAAAGAAGTTAATGTATTCATGTTAAATCATTCTGATGTTCCTGAAGCAAAATTATTAGTATTTCTGGGCTCAAGTATAGGAAATCTAGACCCGGTTCAAGTACAGAAATTCTTGACTGCTCTTAAAGAACAGGTGAATTATGGTGATGCGATTTTGATTGGATTTGATCTCCAGAAAGAGACAGCAATACTGGAAAATGCGTATAATGATAACGCCGGAATGACAGCTCAATTTAACCTCAATCTCTTAGCGAGAATTAACAGAGAGCTTCAAGCTGAATTTGATCTTTCTTTTTTTATGCATGAAGCATTTTACAATGTGAAACAACAAAGAATCGAAATGTACCTTGTGTCCACTTGCGATCAGTCTGTTTATATCCGCGGATTAGGGAAGCATTTTTCCTTTAAGAAAGGGGATCGAATTCACACTGAAAACTCTTATAAGTTTTCGTTGGAGGGAATCAATAAGCTCGCTATTGCTAGTGGCCTGCGAGTGATAAAGAATTACACAGACAGCCAAAATTTCTATTGTCTAAGTCTTTTAAGTCGCGTCCCTGACACATCGGAAACCGGCAAAT
Source organism: Nitrososphaeraceae archaeon (assembly GCA_049591355.1). Taxonomy (GTDB): domain Archaea; phylum Thermoproteota; class Nitrososphaeria; order Nitrososphaerales; family Nitrososphaeraceae; genus TA-21. Next base: position 3,064 of record JBAWET010000226.1, on the reverse strand, counting down.
AAGATTCTTTCCTGTGGTTTAAAATAATTTCTATAACTGTTTCTGACTTGATTTCTTGGTGTAGCAAAACTACCGCCCCTTAGAACCTTATGTCCTATAGACCACTTATCTGTATATTCTGGGAATACTGATCTAAAACGTGGATACAGCACGTATTCAGAAGATGTCCATTCCCACACATCGCCGATCATTTGGTAACAGCCATAAAAGCTCTTGCCATTCGGAAATGATCCTATCGGCGACGGAGCCCAGAACCAGGATTCAAGAAGGTTTGCATAACTATCAGAAGGAGATTCATCACCCCAAGGATATTTTGTTTTTCTTTTTGAATCATCGTTCCAACTTGCGGCCTTTTCCCATTCTGCTTCCGTAGGGAGCCTTTTACCAATCCATTTTGCATAAGCATCAGCTTCGAAGTAGCTAACATTTACAACTGGTTCTTTTGGATTTATTTTGGATAGGCCACGAAATTCTTTCTTATACCAATGACCCTCCTCTTTTTTTTCCCAATAGAGCGGGCTACTCCATCCCTTTCCCTTGACTAAATCCCAGCCATCCGCCAGCCAGTAATGATAATCTTCGTATCCCCCATCATCAATGAATTTTATGAAGTCTCCATTTGTGATAGGGTGAATGTCAATTTCAAATGGATCTAGATACGTCTTGTGTTCCGGAAGCTCGTTATCGTAGCAAAACCCATCACCTGTGAACCCCAGATTGTATAAACCTCCTGGTACTTTGGCCATCGATGTTGAAATATCTGCGGAACCTACTGTTCCCAATCCTTTAGCTATTTTAGGTCTATAGCTATCTTTAGGATCGGGAAACCTATTGAAGTAGTGTTGTAAATCATAAATCATCAATTCTTGATGTTGCATCTCATGTTGATTTGCCAGTAGAAAATCGTACTTCATTTTCTTATTAAGGGTTCCATTTTTTTTGACAATTTTAAAAAAATCCAAGAAAGCATCTTCCACTATTTTCCTATATCGTAAGGTTTGGGAAACAGTAGGCCTTGGATAACGGCCTCGTTCTGTTTTGGGGAGGATATTATGAAATTTCTGGTAGTATGAATTAAGGTAGTCAGTATTAGTAGAATTATCAACGTCCTGAATTTTGAAACCATATTTTTCAAGAACCTTTTGAAAGAACCAAGTCACATGCGCAAGGTGCCAATTTGGCGGGCTTCCAAACGGATCTGACTGCATCACAGCATCCTCTACTGATAGAGGTTCAAATATTAATAAGGTAGTTTCCCTTACCCTCTGCAATTCGGACCAAATTTCTTCTAAATCAGAAGAAATAATTTGAGTCAATATGACTAGTGACTATCAATCAACATTATAAATTAATTCCCATCAAAAGTGTGTGTTATCAGATCTATTTTTCTTTATTATAAATAACATCAAATAAATGACCTAGTATTGCGAATTTCTATCAAATCTCTAAGAACCGAACTGGCTGTTTCCATTCCACCTGCACCCTTTCCGATAATTGTTTGTTGACCTGAATATTCGGAGACGAAAGTGATCGCATTCAAAGTTCCATTTACACAAATAGGATCTCTTTTCGAAACCTGTTTTGGTGCGACTTTAAGATTTTCACCATCGCAACTGGCTATCAACTTTATTGCTGCGCCATTCTTCGTTGCCATTTTTACATCCGACAAGTCCAAATTTTTGATGCCTATTCTCTTAACATCCCTAATAGTAGACTTAATACCAAGAACCCAATTAGAGGTAATTACGAGCTTGGCAGCTGCATCATATCCATCAATATCCAGTGATGGATCTTTCTCTGCATAGCCCTTTGTAGTGGCATCTGATAAGGCTTCTGGAAATGTTAGTCCTTCACCCATCTGGGTTAGGATATAATTCGTAGTTCCATTCAATATCCCTTCAAAAGATAGAATCCTATCGCCCTTTAGACATCTTTTTGCGAACTCTAATATTGGAGTGCCGCCTCCAACAGTTCCGCTGAATCGAAAGGCAATTCTATTGTATTCTGCCAATTCAATTAAAGAAGGAAATTCAAGGGCTAAGGGACCTTTATTTACTGTGATTACATTTTTTCCAGCTTTCATGGCAGATATAATATGTGTTCTACCTGGTTCTCCATCCTTAATATTGGTGGGAGTTAACTCGATAACCACTTCTGCCTCAGCTTCTTGAATTACTTCAAGTATATTTCTGTCTCGGGCGTTTTTGTCATAGTGTGCAACAGAATTTGTAATTCTTTTGGTGCGGAGCAATCGCTGAAGGTCTAATCCCTCACTCGAGGTAACTACTCCACCTTTGTCAGCACATGCAACTACACGAGGTTTTATACCGAATGAGTTGTATAATTCCGTAGAACGTGATAAAATTAATTGTGCAAAATTTTGACCTACAACCCCGAACCCAATTAAAATCAATCTCAAACAAGCGTTTATCAGAATTAACAAGTTAATATGTTTAAAGGTAACAAGAATAGCAACCGTAGAAATGTACTATTCTTATCTAGTCTATCATACCTTTTGATCATCGAGATTACGTTTTGATGCCTTGAAAAAATGCCTAAAAAGTCCGAACATCTTTAGACATGTCAAACCATCATACCTTAAAATATACAATTTTTGACATTCTTGTTTAAAACAGAATGATTAGACACCGAAATTATGCATAAGCGTAAGATAATAGATTCTTATGAAATAACGGTTTGTCGAGGTTTAGTCTAGAATGTCTAGAGGACTAGCGATCTTTTCATTTTGGCTTCTTGGTTTTGGAATTGGATTCATAGGGTACCTCTCGTTACCAGGCATCGCAGATTGGTTTTCTATAGTTCTGCCAAAATTTGTAAACCAGGCCATAATAGGAGCACTAATAGCTGGAATGGTAGGCTCTGCGGTGAGTACGTTTACAGTAGTCACATGGGCCAACAGAGCCACCGCTTGAGCAGTATAATTCACATGATTTATTGAATACGCCTTAGTATAACGGGTAGAGGAAAATACTTGAACGAATGGGGGAGGGTCCACGGAGTTCTATTTTTGGTAATTGATCCACGGATATTGTATTTGTTATTC
>JBAWET010000225.1:0-4305 GCA_049591355.1 Nitrososphaeraceae archaeon | reverse complement strand
TTAATAAAGCGTTCAAAAAACGACACAACTTGGGACTGAAGGGTTTACCACTTTATTTTACAGCACATGTTCTCGTTAATGCTAAGTAAAGAAGAGTAAGTATTGCAACTTTGTCTGCCTGAACCGGTATGTCACTTCCTGTCTAAAGAGATACGCTATTTTGTAATATGAGCCTACCATCTTCAAACTATTATTTCTTTATAAAATTAGTCAAATTCACTCGATTGGAAACTTCAAGGTGATTATTTTGAGGGTTGTAACTGTGACTCGATATATCCGTGCATTTTTTTGTTAGACCCTGATATGGGCTACTGTAATGCTACGGTCGCATGACATATAGAGAAAGGTCATTATGACCAAACACAACTTGATGGGCTCAATGCGGTAGCTGTTTTCGTTTCACCTGGTAACATGTTTACCGGACCAAGGCATTCTACCTGGATCAACGCGCAGATCAAGAGCAAGTTGATGCTTTATCAAAGATATTCTCAGGCCAATCAGGGGGCTTCTTTGCCGCAGCGGCTAATTTTATCGGAGAAAACGTAGGCATAAAATCTTCTCAAATAGAATTTGGTATCCAAGGTAAACGTCGGTGGCTAACTATTCCAGAATACCTGGAATTAGAAATAGAAGGCATTAATGGTGGCGATACCAGTCAAGATAGTTTGGTAACCAACCCTGCATTTACGGTAGCGCCAGGCTTTGATCCAGTAATAGCCCGATCAATGAAGCACCATTACAGAGATTACAGATTTGAATGGGACAGTTCTGGCAAAAATGGATTTTATTCAAAGTTCAAGTACGGGCCATAATTTTCCAAATTTTATTTTCTATCTTCATATTTACCTCTGCCGTTCGTTCTAATCTAAATGTTGTCTGCCAGAACGTTAGAATGGTTATTAGTTTCTATTACCTATCATAACACGTCCAAAACCAATGAATTCAGCCTTTGTCTTGATTGAGTGTAAGGACGCCTTCGTACAAAGTGTCATTTCGCATTTAGCAAAGATTGGACCTGAAAAGGTTTATCAAATTACAGGTTCACAGTACGATATTATCTTGAAAATACACGAAAATAGCAAAGAGGATTTGAAAGGAAAAGTAGCACAAATAATGCAGTTACCACATATTGTAAATACTCTCACACTTATAGTATTATCCTAGATATCTGAGTTTAAATGTTTTATAATTTCAAGTAAAGTGACAAACTTGGTACTCATCTATCTCATAAAAGTGCTTATATTGTCAATTGACAAATCTAGGTAAATTGGAGGAGGGATCTAGCACTTTCTCCTCGTAGAGTCGTAATGCTGGAAAAAATGATGAAACTATGCGATTGATGAATAAAACCAACGATCAAATATGATTGCACAAATATATACCCGGAGGCTTCTCTATATGCTGCTCATTGGTAATATGGGAACTTTCTCTCTATGCTGCCTTAATTTAAGATTTGGTATCTTCTGTTACCAATCTAATATCCTGACTGTGCTAGTATATCAATTTCCTTATCCACGTAAATGCTATACTTTTACATGCTAAATTAATATCCTGAACCGATCATTAATACTGATTATTTGCTGACTGCATCCTTCGAATTAGTTGATACATATTGTTATGACATTGACATTCGCAAATTTTCGTCGTTTTTGAACCGTTGATAATTTCTATAATATCACCTTCACACAAGGCGTGTTCCTGTTGGGTACACTTTTCGGATTTATTCACTATATATAATATGTTTAGCTGCAATTAAGAGTTATCCATACTCCATCTTTCTGTTGACCAATGACTCAGTATTCTTTTGCGATGCCAACCGTTACAGATCCTGAAAAGTTTCTATTTTAATTCTTTAAATGATCTACCATTCTCAAGATACTCATAATTACTATCTTGTGCTTTCAAATAGATTAAAGTCAATTAGCAATTACTATTCGAGGTAGCAGCGTTGGCCTTAGTAGTTTCCTTTATAATTGCTCACAAGCCCTTGGTTGGTTTAGTTTGTAGGATAATCATGAGTTATGTACTAGAATCAACATTGTAATCAATTATCAAATATTTGATTACCCCGACAGATGAATCTAGCTAGGTTATTATGTCAAGAATTAACATATTTTGTAATTTATCGGCGAGGTTATTCTGCATTATAGTTAATAGTGTATTAACTAACATGTAGACCAATGAAGAGTTTTGCGTAGATATAATAAATAACAAACCTACCTCATCCCTAAATGATAAACCTCAAGCAAGATCAAGATTCGATCGAATTACTCACAGAATAAAGAGATGACATTCCAAAGCAAGTTAATTGGTACTCATGCCATCGACCATATATGAGCCTCTAACATCCATTACAGGTTGTAATGGGTGAATGCAGCGTATCGATATGAGAGTATATTAAATTTCAGTCATCTAAATCACGATCACTATTTTGTTTACTGTAGTGAATATCTATTGACATAGATATTTTTCAGATTTTTGTTAAAAAAAATGCATGAGCGATCAGAGACACTATATAATTATCGTATTAGCTTTCTTGCTATTCAACACTCTCGTTTTATCCCAACCAGGAACTCATACTCCTTATATCTCAGCACTGCCAGCAAAGCAGCAAACAAATAGTACTACAGCTGTTACGACAACTGATGTCCCACCGGTAATGCTATCCTATGGAGGTCACACATACGAGATGCTTCCGTTCGTGGTTGTAGATGAAGATGGAGTTAAGAAACTAAATTTTCCACGTCTTGCAGATGAATACAAACCTGCAGTTAAAATCCCATCAGACAAAACTTTTACATTTGAATTCACTAAAATGCCTAGAGAAGTGAATGCATTTGGAATTGACTACGACGCTGACACTACGGAAGTAAATCCATTGGTCAAAATTGGAAAACACCAATTTAGTTTTGGTAACCTGCATGGAATACGTACTCTTGAATTGAGAGCCATTTATGAAAATGGAAAATATGTTACTTATACGGCTCTTGTAAACATAGATAAAGCAACTAATGAGATAGGCGCAATTTTGGATCATTCGTCGAAATCTACTGCAAATAAAACCATTATTCCTGATATCTTCTCTTCGCATTAAATTCCAATTATGATCGAGTTCGTTAAGCCATTTGCGAAACTATGAATTCAGAATTTATAACAACCTAAACGCCACTTTAAGCAGGACTTTTTTCCGTTTTTACTCGAATGTTGCATCTTCAAGGTTTGACTTTGACTTTTTAGAGTATTTGGGTCATTTTGATGAAACAATCAGCCATAATTTATTTTCATAAACATTAACACTATTACCTATAGATGTCTATAATAGATAGACAAAATAAACAATTATCTTAAAGAATTTCAGAACGTAAGACCAGTACAAAATATGGCTTTGCATAAGTATTAAGAAAGAATGTTTCTGACGTGCAAATAGCTGTAAGAAAGTCAGCAGTGTTCATGCCAATTGAAAATATAATCAATAGCGCCAATCTTGGGTCATGCCCTCTTTCTCACGTATTATTTCTGCAAAACATAGGACATGAATAGAATGAAAAAAGTAACTGTCAGCTATTCGCAGAGTATCCTCGGGTTATTCCTTATTGCAATATTATTCATTTCTTCATCAAGTATTGGATTGGCCTTCTCTGCATCATCATCGGCTACGACGAATATAAAATCTTGTAATGAAACACAAATCCTTGGAGTATCGGCAAGCGCATCGGATAAGAGCTTCCCTGCCTCCGCGGTCTTGGATTTGAATCCACAGACGCTCTGGTCTACATACGGCAAGGGTGCCTGGTTGCAATTGGATCTTGGCAATGTAAAGACTGTATGTAGTCTGGATATAGCGTGGTATAAGGGGAATCAGAGAAATGTCAACTTTATTATCTCAGTTTCAAAAGATGGGTCTACATACAAGAATGTCTTTGATTCAAAAAGCAGTGGAACGACAACATCATTTGAAAGATACGACCTCCAAAATGTAGATGCGAGATACATAAAGATACCTGTTAATGGTAATACTCAGAATAACTATGCAACTATAGCAGATCTTAGAGTGAACACCGCGGGTCTTGAAAATATAAATCCCGTTGAACAACCCAATGTATCCAGCGGATCAGCAGATCAGTGTAACAAAGCCAAGATTTCCAAGGTCACCGCCTCTGGACACTATAAGAATGATGTAACTTCCAATGCGATAGACAATAATCCACAGACTAGATGGTCCAACCAGAAAAAGCCCTCTTCAATAACTCTGGATTTGGGAAATTCAAAAACAGTGTGCAATTTAGATATTCAATGGTATAAAGG
>JBAWET010000224.1:0-1657 GCA_049591355.1 Nitrososphaeraceae archaeon | reverse complement strand
GATATAATCTTTACTTTGCGCGGAGTAGTGATGATGGATACCACTTTAGCAAGATCTCAAATCTTTCTGAAAACTTTAATGACTCCTCGAACGTAGAAACAGCCTTTGATGGCAAGTTTCTTTACCTCTTGTGGCAAGAGGGCATTAATGGGAACCAGGAAATACTCCTCAGAATGATCACGAATAATTTTTCCGACTTCGGGAAAATCAGAAACGTCAGCAACAATAACGGAACTTCGGAATGTCCTTCTCTATCTATCTCAAATGGCAGACTACATATTGTATGGGAGGACGATAGAACAGGAAATCATGAAATATTTTACAGGTCACTTAATCTAAGCTAGGCTTTTTACAAATTTAAAAACTTGGCATAAAAGGACTCAATGCCAATAGGCTAGGTTTCTTGCATGCCTGACCATACGACAACGCTGAAAATCCAATTTAGGAGCCAGGCCATTAAGTAGGACACTATTTGATCTTAAATGCACTAACTTCTACAGATGACACGAAAGTTACTATGTCTGGTATTGGAAAAAATTCTATGAAAAAATAAGTTAAGGCCACAGACAGAGACTATTACTGGGGTATAATAGCTGGTACCTATTGCTTTAACCCCCTACGTCAATTTTCATGCAATATATAAGAATACCGACTCAGTGGACAGATAGAGTTAACAGTACTCCACGTTGCACCTAGATCTTTTACAACTTTTCCCATAAAGTCATTAAGTTTTGCTTAATCAACTTTTTGTAGTGTATTATCTGAAAAACTTATTTCTGTACTCATGAAACTTCATATTGAAATATTGAAATTAGAATTATAATAATATTGAGGCAGAACATAATACGTGGTAAAGAACGTTATTGTGGAACCTGAATTAATTCTAAGAAATATTTGGAAGAAGACGTATTAATATAATAAAGGTTGCAGTAGGTTAAAAGGAACAATAATACTTTCAATCCTAAACTTGGTTTATAGTCTGATCTTGCTTTCGTCGGGAGTCAATAAGTTCTTTACGCCATTACGATGATCGGAATACATTCCTGGTTTATTCAAACAGTTAGTTATGTCAATCGATCTGTACGCATGTACGAATGCAGACATTTGTTATGTATAGTGGTGTCAATGGAACGGTGGTGTAAATGGATCGACCACCTCAACGGTACCCATCATACCAGTATCCTCATGTGGAAGGATGTGGCAATGATAGACGAATCTTCCAACGAAATCCTCAAATTGCATACGGACTACCACTTCCCCGTTCGCCGGAAGGATCACTGTGTCCTGCAAGCCATGTGCGTCATAAGGTTGACCATTCACCGACATTACCTGGAAGTCATTGACGTGGATGTGAAATGTATGATCATCGTCATCGATATTTTTAATCTTCCATTCCTCTAGGTCTCCTAGCTTTACTATTTGGTCGACCCGGTTATGATCAAAAACCTTGCCATCGATCATGTTAGTTCCCTGTTCGCCAAACCGGTTCATTGTTGTGTTGGACACGGATGCAGAGAAGACTAACTCACGTTTTTTGTCGACCACTTGATCTCCTAGGTCATGCCTTGGTACTAGACTCGAAACATTGACTTGTGTTGTCTCTGCTCCAGCATTGCCTTTCACATTTACCGTTGCTAGAGTTACCACAGGATATGGG
>JBAWET010000223.1:0-1616 GCA_049591355.1 Nitrososphaeraceae archaeon | reverse complement strand
ACTCTGACCAATACAAATTTGTTCAAAGTGACTTGCAAGCGGCTCGTAGCAATTCTAACATAAAATGGATAATAGTAGAAGTTCACCAGCCATTCTTCACCTCTCCAAATGGCTGCAGTGCAAGTTCGTGTAAGGGAAGTAAATCCTTCACGCAAACTTATCAACCACTATTCGACCAGTTCAAAGTTGATCTAGTCCTGTTCGGCCACGTTCACAACTACCAACGAACGTTCCCTGTGAAGTTTAATCCTGCTAATCCTTTGAACCCTACGAAGACAGACAATACCAGGTGCGATTATACCAATCCTACAACAATATATGGTATTGTGGGCACCGGGGGCATTAACTTCCATAGTCTGAATTCAAACAAGAAGGCACCGTTTGTGGCCATTCAACAAGCAAGCAGGTTCGGTCAATTGGACTTGACATTTAGTAACAATGGCAATACCCTTACTGGACAATTCTTTTCTAATGAGCCAGGCACAGCAGGTCAATGTGTTGCATCATCCAATATACTAGATCGCTTTACCATAACAAAAACACTCGGAGCATCCACCGTATTCCTTTGGTTCTAATTCACCTATTGAAACACAGTTAATTAACGCCTACCGAATTACAGATACAATACTAATTTGCTATGGGGATAATCGTTGAGGGACTTTGATATTTCCTTCATCATCAAACGCTAAGGCTTTTTGAGGAGAAAATAACGGTATTGCTGAAGCGCTTGATAACAGAATGAGGACTACTAGCGCCGCTCCGTACAACATTCCATTCTTTCGTGTACCCTCTTCTACCATACAAACCAATTGCTTGCACTTGTACCATTTAAAAGCTAAACCGCAAGTCCTCGATTATCATTTGAGTCAGACAAAAAAATGTTTAAATTAATTGAAAATCTCGTAAATAAAGACAAAGTGGTTACGCTATACCATAATAACATCAGTAGAACTAAAGAACGCACTTATTTACTATCATTAGTATCGTTTTCAAAGAATTTGAATAGCTGGTATACTACAAAATTTGGCTGCTCTTCTGCCATCTTCTGCCATCCAATGTCCTTTCTTTTTGCAATTAGTGAGTCGATATTACTTGATCTGAATCATATTTTTCTTCCAATGTAATATCTTTAATAACTTACTTGTGATTTTTTTGAATCTATCATACGCTGTGAAAACATGGCCGCCATTTCTTCTTTCGTATGATTGTTGAGCAAATGGTTGTTGTAACTTGATAGATCTAACTTCTGGGCACAGAACTCACAGATACAAGTATTCATTGCTTCAAAGCAATCTTCACAGTAAAAAATATTTTTAACAGAAGAGCCAAATGCTGAAAATTCAGCCTTAATTATTTTTTCTTGATAACATTTACTACACTTTCCTCTTTCTCCTATGTGGCTCAATAATTAAGGTCGTTCATTAATTATATAAGACGAGGGGAGAATTAAAAATGACAATAATATGAGTGTACTAGTGAAGTCACATGATAGATATACTAACAGTAACGAAATCTGATTTAAGGAATAGCGCAAAGAGAAGCATGATATAAATACTTTAAAAGATTTTACTTGTATTCCTAATTCCCTTTCATCCTCCGCAACTAACTTAGCCACG
>JBAWET010000222.1:0-8406 GCA_049591355.1 Nitrososphaeraceae archaeon | reverse complement strand
GTACCTTGAACCAAAGCAGATGCACAATTGCCAACACCAGCTATAGCAACCCTTACCTTTTTGCTCATGGAAGATCGTAATTCGCCGGTTTAATTAATATATTGATAATGATGTGAAGGAAGAGACGAATCTACAATCAACAAACTAATCACTATCAACGAATAAATCACAGAGAATTGGGACATTTATCCTAACGCTTTTTATCTAGATAACTGCGAACAAAAAAGAGCAACTCGTGGCTTTGTACCTTCACTAAAGTCCTCATCTGTCCACTCATTTGGGAAATAGATTTTATGAGTGCCATTATCCGAGCATTCCCTGAAACCTACCTCATTCATGATGACAGTGAGATCTTTGAATGCAATATCATCAATAGGCATATCAGTTAATATCTGAAGTGTTCCATTATTTCTCAATTTATCTGGCAGCATCTCTATCAACGCTCGTAGAGATACCTTGTCTTGCATTGTTTCTATGCGATAATATTTTCTTGGCATTCGTAAAAGGAAGTTATCGACCGATCCATCGGGCAGATTTGGAATTAATTTCTTGGGTTCTCCCCAGAAGGCAGATGCGTTCTGGGGTTCCAAACAGACAAATTCTGCTTTTGCCTTAGATACCTCTGAGTGGTTCTTGCCTATTCCAATGAAATATTCCACCCAATTATTACCTGCAATGAAGTACATCATCTTACCATATAGCATGCCAATTTCCATATTTACTTTGAGAAACAATTTGTGAGCATTCTCTATAGTTCTATTTAGTGATGTTGATGGGTTACCCTCATGGAAAAATTGGTAAACGAGGTTCCAACGATTCCTGAATATTTCTGGAAAACTTTTTACCTTTAATAATTCTTGAAAGATCTTCTTGTCTGCAAAATCAGAAAAAAAAGTATCCGTTCTGGAAACCGCCTCCAGTTTAGACAAGTACAACTCATCATACAAACTTGTAACCCTATTCCATGCTCTTAGAGGATCGGATCCCATGTAAGTTACTGAAAGATCTGCAAGCCACACTATCTCGGCGAGTAACGTAATTTTGTTAGTATCTTGGCTTCTTCTCCTTAGTTCGGCAAGCAATTTTGCGAACATTTCCTGCGCATTTTTCTGCTTAAAGTAAGGAAAATCTGTCCGCCAAATTATTGCTTCGACTACCAAGCTTTCATATGGGCGTTCTCCGGAGGATGGAAACTCTGGCCGGGATGTCGAATCTGAACTAGAAATTCCAGGGGTGCCAGGAAAGAATCTTTCAAATTCCATGGCGTTCAGAACAAAATAGGCATCATGAATCCTGGTACGCTGAATTTCTTCTATTGTTCTAGATACCTTAGGCGCCTCAGGTTCCTTAATGCCATTGGAATCAATAATGGATTTAACTTGCATCGGATCATGGTCGTGCAACAGTCCGGCCACTATGATCATTTCAATTTCGTTTGGAAAAAATTTGTATCCATGAAATTCAGTGGGAATTAACTGTAGACTTAAGTAAGTTACTTCGAGGCTATGGTGAAAGTTGTGATATTTAGTGGATCCTTCTCCTAAGCCTAGTACCTCATAAGAATGACTGAGATATTTTGCCAATGCCCTGATGCTATCAATTCTGTCTGCTTGGACACCCTTTTTAGAAGCAAGTTGACATATAGCCATGAGCAGTTTATCTTCTTTCATGTCAGCAAGTGTCTCATTCGCTTCCTGAATGATGGATTTACCGAATCCAGGTAACTTTTCTATAACTTCTTTGTAAATAATGCGTATTGGTAAGCTCTTATTCAGATATACTGCAAGTCCTGTAATGGGCCAGGGATATTTTATCCGTGGCTTTTCCCTTTCTAATATTTCGTCAGCAACCAAAAAGAGCTGCCTATTCAATTCGGATACAATTGAATTAGTTTCAATTTTAGATCTTTCTGCATTTTGTTTTATGTGGACATTATCTGTATTCATCACAACCCACTGTGGAATCTTTACTCTATACCGGAATCTTTTCCGTGGTGCGGAAACTGAACCAAAGCTTAGGTTTTCCTTTATAGTTACAGCCACATTCTTTCTTCCGGTTTCCAAGGGTAAATCGCTATCCCGAGAAACTTGAAGCACAATTTCCCTGCCTGGAACCTGAAGACCAAGTAAGACATGCCAATATTTTCCCTTGTCAAGCCAGCTTGGTGCGTAGGTCTCTTTGTCCCAAAAATCAATAGGGCCCAGTGGGATGTAACCTTCTTCAAATTCATGTGTTTCTGGATTATATGATTTATAATCATAGTTCCCAATCATAGGATCCAAACTTTGAGAGAGTTGTCTAGCTCGATGCACTCTATTCGCAGAGGTAGTAAATTCTCTGTACCCCATAATTCCCCAGATACATCCAAGAATACTAAAGAATGAAAAGACAATATAGGAAATATTTGTCATCTGTGTAATAAAGTATAAAGGAATAAGTGGGATACCAAATAAACATGCCGACAATCCTCCAGCAAAGGCTAACGCGATGAAAAACTTGCGCGCTATGTCATTGTATAGTAGGCTAAATGATTTCTCCGGAGAATTGATTAGATATGGTGTACCCTCGATTGGCAGTTTCATTATTTTTGCGCTCCGATGTAGCATCGGCATAGTCTCGACAATGCGTTGACGACTTTTCTTTTCTTCTTCATTTCAAATTGATTCTGTGTCCTTATTGAAAGAAACTTTGGATTTTAAATATCTTCGCTAGAGCATATTCAAGACAATGAGTCGGTTAGGTTTCATGAGGAACTTTTCACATGACAATATTATTCATGATCCGTTTGTAGTAATAGCAACTTTTATGGCGTCGTAAATGCGACTCTGTTATCGATAATAGTAGATGATGGGGTGACGTGGAAACAAGATAGCATTAAGGCATGTTCTAATGATTTGGTTTTATTTGTTCCATCACATTTTGTTGGATGTAGTGCATTAAAATCATTGAACCTTATCTGTGTGAATTTTGTTATAAACAAAAGAACCTGCAATGATAGCGCCAGAAATCACAAATCCTGAGTAGGCAGCCAATTGTTGGTATGGAAAAATAATCGACGATGCCACCAAAATCGACGATGCTATTATACTTGGGGGGATCAAGTTGGTGAAATTTTTCTTGTATTTATTTCTCTGTTTAGATTCAAAATATTCCTTTATCACAGGACCAAGCTCGATCGTAGTTTCTAGGTTCTTTACGAATTTTGATATCGACTTCTTTATCTCTTCTATGTATGCCTCCCGAAGGACTCCTTCTTCTTCAAGTAGGTTTGCAAGGACTCGAACGAACTCAAAATTGACATTATGATGTTTATAAATTCCTTCCAATATTGAGGCCATCCTCATATACAAAGCCAAACTTTTGGGTAAGCGGAATGGGAATCTGCTCATTGTCTTATTTGCAAGTTCCTGCAAGGCTTTTACTTCCATCCTGTCTACTTTCTTCCCATACAGGGACTGAATACTCAATTCGAGACCCCTTTCGACTATGCGTCTATTTACTGATGGTTCAAGAGTTCCGAGCTCTATCAAAACATCGGTAGTACGGACTGGATCTTTGTCAATAAGCCCAAGATATAACCTAATTAACTTTTTACGTGTATCATTGTCAAGTCGTCCCACCATCCCAAAGTCATAAAGTATTATCGTCCCATTGTCACTTACAGCTATGTTACCTGGATGTGGATCTGCATGAAATAGATTATGTCTTAGTAACATTTTAAAGAAGAGTCTGTGGACTCTAACTACTAATCTTGCTCTATCAATATTTAATTTGTTAAGTGCTTCAGTGTCTGTTATTTTAATGCCCGGAATATATTCCAACGTGAGAACATGTCTTGATGTTCTTTCGAGGTATACTTGTGGGATTATGACTCCCGGGTCGCTTCTTAGATTTTTTTTAATTTCAATAAGATTGTGCGCCTCAGTTCTATAATCCATCTCTTCCCTGACTGTCTCAGTGAATTGTGATAACATTGCCTCCGCCGAAAATCCTAAGTTTGGATCGATAAATCGAGTAGCTATTGGAAGCAATTTTTTCAGAACATAAATGTCCTTTGCAATCTGTTCTTCGATGTGGGGTCTACTGACTTTCACCACCACGTTCTTTGTCTGATACCTAGCCAAGTATACTTGTCCTAGACTAGCTCCCGATATGGCATCTGAATTAAATGATTCGAATATATGGGAAATATGTCCAAGTTCTTTTTCAATGATCATACAAACTTGTTCGAAGGGTGCAGGAGGTACGTCATCCTGAAGTTTGGCCAAGACATCTAGGTATGGCTGGGGTAGTATGTCCGATCTCGATGATAGCCACTGTCCCAGTTTTATGTACGATGGGCCGAGTGAAATGAAAGTATTGAGCGCCTTCTGTGCATGTTTTCTGAATTTTTTTTCATTTATGTTTCTTCCTTCCTTTCGTACCCATTCCCTTCGATCTCTTCTGAGTCTAATTATGAGGGGTATGAGCTTGAAAATTGTCCTTATGATTGCTATTTTAGATGGTCTCTTATACCCTGTGAGAAACCCGTCAGACTCTACTTGTATTGCTTCATCGAGTATGTCTTGATTCGACTCTTCCTTTAGCATGATCTAATTCCTCCATTCATACTCTTACTTGATATTCTTGTTCCGTTACATTGGTAGTGAACTGGTAAGAAATATTGGTTTAATGTATCGGATGTTATCAGAACACTGAAATTCAGAGACAAATCAGATCACGTTTTCTATCTAGATTCCAAATATCTTTTTGCCATACTAGCGATCGATAGGAGTCCTGTGAGGTAGTTAGGTGCATCAACCATCAAGTGACCTAAGGGGTCAACACGGGGGTCTACTTTATCAAGATGAGCACTATAATGAGATTCATATTCTCGAATGTGAAGGTTACCGTATCGATATTGTTTCTTACAGCCTTTCTTTTCGCCGAGCATTGTAATTCCAAGGTCCATGATTGGTCTGACTGATTTTGGTATCAGAATGTTCCCATCTCCATCGATAAAGTCCACGTCAGAATAATGCGACAATAAAGATATAAAACTAGCTTCCTTCCGGCTGTTTAAAATAATGTGAGATAACTGAAAACCAGTCGGGTGGATTGGATATCATTATTACCTTAGTGTCGGAATGCAAATTCAAATCCGGGCGGCAGTTCGAATTAGGTCTTTGGACAGCGACATCTGATAAAGTCAAAAAAATACTTCACTATAATCGGAGTATGGATTATGAGAAGACTTTTATAGAATATAGGCAAACTTGAGGTATGAGTAGTACAAAGGGTAATGTTCCAAATATAGTCGCTCTTGAAGTTTTGAAGAAAAACGGAATAGACATAGAAAAATTGAAGAATATGATTACCAGAGGTGTCGGTGCAGAGTTTACCACGTATTATTATTACACAATTTTGAGAATGCATTGCACTGGACTCGAGGGAGAAGGTATTAAGGAGATAGTAGAGGATGCAAGAATAGAAGATCGCAACCACTTTGAAGCAATGGTCCCACGGTTGTATGAGCTTGGCGGAAGTCTTCCACGTGATATTAGGAAATTCGCAGACCAAGCAGGTTGTCCTGATGCATATCTTCCAGATAACTGGGAGGACATAAACACTATTATCAAGGTATTATTGGAAGCCGAGCAATGTGCCATTAGATCGTGGGGCGAAGTTTGTGATATGACTACAGGCAAGGACCCACGTACATATGACATTGCCCAACGTATCATGCAAGAAGAGATAGAACACGAGGCATGGTTTATAGAACTGTTGTCAAAGAGGCCTTCGGGACACTTTAGACGAAGGTTTGTAGGACAATCGCCGCATACTGGCTCTCAGGGAAGTCTTATTCACCTCTAATGTAATAGGAATCAATAACTTATTTATTTTTTGAGTTATTTTCCCAAATTTAACGTTTTTTTAACAAAACTAGACATAATGTACATTTTTCCGTTAATCTTTAGTGGCCGAAGTATGTTATGGCATTGTATTACTGTATAAAATTAATTATGAAAAGAATTTATACAGTGATACAGTATAATAAATTAGAAGTATGTATCATACATCGGTATTCGGAGTAGCTCACGAGTCCCCTGAGATATGTACGGAAGAAGGAGGTTACTAAAATGGGCAAGAAATGGTCATGTCCTGCATGCGAATACAAGAGTGGTAGGTGGTCAAATGTTTCACGACATATTGGTCGAAAACATGGCAATTATGAGGTGCCAGTGCTTGCGCAAGCTCAACATATGGGTCTCAATAATCAGGCTTCGCGGGATTACAGTTATCACTATTTTCCACATCCCCGCCAAGACTTCAACAATGACATTCTGGAAAAGAAAAAAGCAGATTCTTTTATATCATCCTACAAATTCGGTATCAATAAGAAATTTCATGATGCACTAAAACTACCTGCGAGTGAAGAAAAAAATTTGATTATCAATGACTTGTTGTTGCAGATGGAGCGTGCAGTTTCTTCAAGTTCAAATCAATTTTGGCTAGGCCCGTTGAAGGAAATCACTTCAACGAAAACATACCCATCATCAAGCGATTCGGTTCCGATCTGGCAACAAGTAATTGGCAAACTGCTGGAGAGTGAAATTCTTAATAATTCTGAATCTATCGTCAAATCTGATTCCGCTGCTAAAATAGAAGTTAGTTCGGATAATCATGAACGAAAATTACAAGTAGCCTTACAAAAGATTTTGGATTACAAGAAGGAGAGGGAAATATTCGAACATCGTACACGAGAATTTGGAGACAATGCCAACACCAGAAAAACTGACAAAAGCAATCCAAACTAATGCTCTCAGCCCGGTAACATCGATCTTATATGGAAAAAAAGTCGACTCTAGTAGCCAGATTGGCATTAGCGGCGTAAGTCACAAGGACTTAAGACAGACAGAAGGATGACACTTTATATGACGAGTTGAATAGTTTAGAATAACCTTTTATTATGGATTTTTTTAATTGTGGAGCGAATGCGCAAGCAAAGAAGAATAGGTGAAGCTTTAACTATAGCTGGTGGAATTGGAATCGCCATTGTAGGTATGCTTGTGAGTGTCCCACCAGTATCTTACGCCGGTCTTTGTGTATTGGGCCTAGGCGTGGTTTCTATATTCTGGCGTTAGTTTCTGTGGAGTCTATTTTGGGACGCACATGACCGGGACTCTCAATAATCATGCAGCACAAACTATTACAGTTCTATTGATGACGCTAGTAATACTTTTAAATTGCTGTCCAAGAGGGTTCAGCCAAACAGAAACCTCAACAGAAAGGGAAGCGAGGTTGACTGCATTATTGTTGGCACCTTCCATTCCCAATGCCCAGGCTCTGGGTAATGAATCTGCTGAAATTACATTGGTGGAGTTTGGGGATTATCAATGCACTTTCTGTAAGCGATTTCATGCAATCAGCAGGGAACTCGTAATAAACAATTTTGTAGATACAGGCAAGGTACGATTTCTCTTTAAAGATTATCCAATCAATGACATATTTCCTACAAACGCCTCAACGCTCGCCGCTGAAGCATCTTACTGTGCAGCAGACCAACATCGATATTGGGAATATCACGATGAGTTGTATGATAACTGGAGAGGAGAGAATACGGGGTGGGTAAGTCCGGAGTCCTTGTTGGTCTTTGCAAAAAATTCCGGAATTGGTAACGTCTCTGAATTTTCAAATTGCGTCGGCTCACACAAGTATTCAACATTAGTACACCAGAATTATGATCTAGCCATATCATTGGGCCTAACATCTACACCAAGCTTCGTTATCTTATCTGAGTTCAAGTCACCAATGGTAATAGTAGGTTCGCAACCGTTCCAAACGTTTGATTACATGATCAAGAATATGGTTTCTTGATGGAATATTTATTATCTGTTATTTCTAGAATTTCTTCCTCGATTTGTCTTACGAGCCGCTTCATTTCATTCGATCTAATTTCCATATCCTTCCTCGCCTCCCCTATCTCGTGATTTCGATTGGACACAAATTCAATTTTGCTCGTAATTTCTGTCTCTACCTGCCATAACTTGCTTTGAATCTGACCTGCTCCGGAAGATCTTAATTGGGACAACAGATCATTTTTTTCCTTTATCTCAGATGAAATATTCTCCAGAGAATTCATTATTTGGTCGATATGTTCGATAGTCCTGCTCGAATCTTTAAGTGTCATCTTTCCAGAGATGAGATCCTGTCTGATCCCTTGTAAAAGTTGAAGATACGGCATTATATCTTCATCGAAAATTTCCCATGGCCTACTTCCCATTTTTTCAAGCCTTGAATAAGTGGTCTTTGAAGTGCCGTATGAATATTTTGTAATTGCTCGCGATATATTCGAAAACATGTTCGAGGTGTCTTTCTTCAATTTTTCCTTCTCTTCTTCAACTTTTTTAATCTCTTCTAGAGTCT
>JBAWET010000221.1:0-8693 GCA_049591355.1 Nitrososphaeraceae archaeon | reverse complement strand
TGTTACTTGCATCTTATAACGGTTAAGCTCTTTTGCTTGTGTTTGATGAAGAGATGTCTTCGACCACCTAATTCGAAGACGATTTTCTCACGACGTTTACTCATTCTACTAACAAGCACTATCAATTATTATCCGGAGGTAAGGTTAGATACGATCTATAACGAAACTAGGAACAGACATTTTATTCCCTACCCCCATTACAATTTCGCTCCATACAACTTGCTTAACTCCGTCAATTGCCTTTATCCTATCCATAAGTTCAAGAATTTGACTATTGTCCTTGACTATGGCTTCTACCCTCAAATCAATCGTATGCTCCCCTATACTCTTTCCTACAAATATTACCTCCCTTAAAGCCAAAAGCTCCCTTGCTACACTATCGGTTTTCCCGCTAATAGTTGAAATAAAAAAGTCTACACGCCGCCAACCAAATTTTTCATGACATAAGGTATATTCTTTCTCCAAAAATTCTCTCTCTAATCGCTTGCGCCTCCTCTGAATAGTTGCCGTGGACACCTTTAATTTTTTAGATAGAAACGTGGAAGTTCTTTTTTCACTTGATGAGAGAATTTCTTTCAATATCATCCTGTCTATCGTTGAAAGGTGAGGTACAGTCTTCAAAGGAACCTTCTGCTTGAGTAGATCAACATCCACCTAGATGGGTCAATGCAGTATAAAGAACTTGTGACCAAAATGTTGCTGGTTGTGGCTTCTCCAGCCATTAATTAAGAACACATGGTTATTACGATATATTGTTGACTGATATCGACTTCCTCTTGAGTGAGTTCTACTGTTACCTTCGGATTGGAACTTTATTGTTCTAAAATATGCTACATAAGGCTAGACAAACTAGGTGTGGCTATTACAGTTAGATTGAAGATCCAAATCGAATATAAGGAACTTTTGTACGAACTTGGTCTGGATAATAATAAGCAGGGCAGTAATAACCACCCGGTGACGATAGGAGTACTAAATGACACTTCGAAGAAAAACTCGGATTTTTTAGCACCAACTATGGTTACAGTTACGTAAGGGATTGGATTCTCTTGAGTATTTCTCTCTCCTGAGGACCTTTGATTATCCTATTGCTTCAGAAAGGAAAAAATTTAGGGTCATTCTAAGCTAACTTTAATATCGACATGTCCGAATAATGATGATGACATGAACGGAATTCGTTGCCTTCTAGTTTCGTCATTACTAGTGCTCATTACATCATCAGTAATCATATTCCAAGCTTTTGATCCTGTTGTAAAATATGCAGTTGCCCAAGGACAGGTACGTTGTACGGGCGGGAATTTGGTAAGTTCTCCCTCACAATGTCCTTCATCCGATCAGTGTCCACCACCATCTGGGCCAGGTTCTGTGGTCCAATGTAGTCGAAAAGAGGGATCTGAAACTAACAGAGCACAACAAGAAAGTGAGTCAATTACACCTACCAGCAACGAAAGTAATTCCGTTTTCATTTTTACAGATAAACTGACTTATGAGAAGGGACAGATAGTAAAAATCACAGTCCAAAATAATAGTACTGAGCCCTTCAGAATCGACAACCCCAAAGCAGTAGCTATAAAGAATTTGCAATTCGGAGAAAAATATTCACCATCTACATTATCAAAATCAAAAATATTACCGCCAGGATCTTCCATCGAGTTTGAATGGAATCAACACGATCGTGACGATAAACAAGTAAGTTCGGGTAATTATAGTTCTTCAGTATCAGTACGATCTCTAAGAGCTAATACATCATTCGCTATATCATAGAAGCACTCGGAGAAGAAACAATGGCAGAGAGTAATATTGAACGAAAGGGCGCCATGTTTGGATTTACTCTTCCGGCGATAACATAATCTGACTCGTATCATTGAAGTTGACTAGATCATTTCTATTATTCTGAAAACAACTAGGGACTGACGAATGGTTCAAGTAGAATGGTTTCTTCTATTTATTGAAGCAAGATGATATCGCTAGTGATATAGTTGATATGGATTATTGAAAGTTATTTAGTCTAGTATCATGATTAAGATATTAATTGTGAGATATATTGCTTAGAATAATTAAGGCAGATAAGGTCAATTGGGTAGTCACATTAGAAATGAGCAAAAGGGATCTCGAAAACATAGTGCAATCAGTTGACAGCATGTCAGACAAGCAGCAAAGAATTTTATTGGAAAACCTTCCATCAGAAGATCAAGACAGACAAAAGTTAGATGACTATAAGGCATTAAGAGAAGAACTTCGAAAAATCTTGCAAGTATTGATTAATTGATTAATATATTAATTAGATCAAAACAATAAACTTTCATTTACGAGAGAATTGGACAGTAATTTAACCAAACGACAATTACTAGAACTAGAATGAAATTTTTGTACTGATTAAAAGTTAAATCAAATTACATTAATAATTACGATTTAACCTGGTCTGAGAGATACTGTCTTGTTCAATCATGCTGTATACTAAGTATTTGATCCACAGCTATGAGATAATCACAAATTTTGTTTTTTATCTTTTCGCCTTCTGCGGATAATAATTAGGAAAAATGCTATCACTATGGCTGCGGCAATTCCGGTTAGTAATGCTATAAGAAACAATTGGCTCATCACATTTGAATTCATGGCATTCACTGGTTGAAATGAAACAAACACCGGGAATGACGCTAAAGTTAGAGCAGAGGTATCTTTAGATTCTATTTTAGAAAGTACCTTGTATACACCATCGGTAGGAAAAATGTACCTTACGGAAAAGTTTCCAGCAGGAGCAGTTACGTTAGGGTACTTGTAAAAACTTTCTTCGCCATTACTACTAGTTAAAATGATCACTCTGGCAGAGAGATTCTTCAATCGGTCTCCTGTTTTTAGATTCAGTACATCGAATTTTAGTTCTGTAGGTGTATCGCTAATAGGATTTTCAGGTGAATGTGTAAATTCAACCTTGATATTGTTCAATTTATCTAGCCATATTTGTGTCTTATTTATAGAGTTCTGAGCATTGGCAACATGGATCTTTGGATACAGCAAAGGAGCAACCGCCAAGATCACGAGTGCTAATGACACAACCAGAAAAACAATAGTAATATGAGAGTATATCAAAAGGTTTAAGATAACTTTGACACCCGCCGAGCACCTGTAAATTAAGACAGAGGTCCCATCGATATAGACGAATTAGAACTCGGCATAGAGCCCATCGAGGAGCCTTCTTGTGGCTTTACGGTAAAACTCATTATTCCGCTCAATGCCTGACCATCCTTAATTATCTGATCTGCAAGTGTGAGTAAATCATTCTTCGGCAACATAACGTGAATTACATCGGCTTTGGAATTTGAGTTGTCCAACATGACATTTTTTGAAATATTGACTCCGTTAACAGTACCGGTGTATCCACCTTTTGCAGTAAATGCATTTGGTTTAGGTACATTGATCTCCTCATGAACAAAAATGTTCGCATTTTCTAGTCTACTAAGATTCCAATTAAATGGCATATCAAATTTCAATTGCATATTTTTAGTATCAAACCCAAAGTCTTTTAGTTTATCGTAGTAAGATATTATCTTGATTGGGACCTCTTTACCATCTACATCTATCTGCTGATTTTCTGTATTCCCAATACTCAACCAACTATCATAAATTGGAGCTTGATTGTCGGGCAGTATAGCAGTATCAGAGTCTACAGTCTCTATTCTTACTATAAAGTGAAACAATCCACCACTTAAGAAGATTGGACCTGATATGGCCACAGGTTTGGTTGAAGTTCCAATCCATAAATCCAAAATGGGAGTCTTGTCACCTGTAATGGATATGTTGCCTGAACTATTTGGATTCATCTGAATTTTTAGATCGCCATCATGGTCGTGAAACATATCATAGAATAACTTCTTTCCATCTTTCTCTAAAATAATGTAATATGTAACATGACTAAATGATTGATTTGTATTTGAATCAAACAATCTGAATTCGATAATTGGTTTTTGGCCATTATCCAAGGTTTCCGTAGTCACAACGGCGGGAATCATTTTGATTAGCAAGTCTGCCTTCCTATTCCCTAGTGAACCAGTAAGCTCTTCTTGGGTTAGACCATCGCCAAACGCAGAGTTCATACTAACGATCAATTCAACGAATAAAGAAAAAGCTGAGAGTGAAGCAATGACTAATGAAACAGCAAAACCAAGCTTTTCAGCAGGCGGAATCATCATTAGGATATGGATATATCCATTATAATATTTTTAGCGAAACGAAATTATTTTTTTACGAACGATTTTTGATATACTATTCTTAGTGATAGATGCATTATCAATCCATATTTCATCAAACACAAGTTCATTTAGATTGTCCACCTAGCGGTGTAGTACATTCGTTACTTTTTACTTGTAGTATTTCGACATAATAAAGAATAGCATATTGAGAACTGAAACAAGAATTACAGTTATCAGAAGATATCTGATAGGAAGATTGCAAATTAACGCTAACTAATTTAATTAGGACGAGGAAGAGTTGACAGTGTGGCTAGTTTTCTTCGGGATTTTAGGTGCAGTGGTTATATCCTTGTCGATTATATCTGAATACTTCGTTCAAGGTACTCTCAATCATATTGCAATAGCTATTGACTCAAAATATCCAGAACTCGCTCTGTCTTCACCTAAAGGACCAATCATAAATGATCCTCAGTTCAAGGCAGAGATAGTTTTCAAGGGACTAAAGTATTCTACCAGCATGGTCTTTTTGGGGCCCAATGACATCTTGGTTGCGGAGAAGGATAGTGGTACTGTAAGAAGAATTGTGAATGGAGCCATGTTACAACAACCTTTGCTCGATGTTAATGTCGCTACTTATGGTCACAGGGGCATGTTAGGGATAGCAGTAGATTCTTCTTTGTTGGAGAATAGGAGCGGTGAGTGGCATCACAACAGCACCGCCACTCCCACTATTCCCACATATGTTTTCCTATACTACACTGAAGCACAAGGACAAGATGGAGATGATATCACAAAAGGAAAAGAGCCGTTAGGTAATCGTTTATACAGATATGAACTAGTCAACAACAAGTTGGTAAATCCAAAACTCTTGGTAGACCTCCCTGCAACTCCTGGAGCTATTGGCATAGGCGGAAAAGTCATGGTTGGACCTGATAACAATGTATATGTTACCATTGGCGATGTTGGTATCGATGGACACGATACTAAGGCACAAAATGTTCAAAATGGCCTGGACGCAGATGGAACGAGTGGCATACTTAGAATTAGTAAGGATGGTAGCGCAATACTCCCAGGAGTTCTGGGAAACAAATTTCCTTTGAATTTATATTACTCGTATGGAATATGGAATAGTTTTGGGATTGATTTTGATCCTGTTACTGGAAATCTATGGGACACTGAAAATGGCTTAATATTTGGTGATGAAATCAATTTGGTTAAACCAGGATTCAACAGTGGCTATACTAAGATTGATGGGATATGGCTTCGCGGATATCCAATAGATCAAACTGAAAAACATATTGCACCTCGAGACCCACGTGATCTTGTCAATTTTGATGGAAAGGGAGCATACCATATACCCCAGTTCACTTGGTTTAGAAGTGTAGGTCCTACCGGAATCACCTTCTTTAATTCCAATAAGATGGGCTTCCAGTATGAAAACGGCATATTCGTTGGGGATATCATCAATGGAAATATTTACGACTTTAGATTAGCTCCAAATAGAACTGAATTGCTACTTCCTACAGAAGATAGAGTCGTAAACAGTTCCGATACACTTGACGGAATAATATTTGGAAGAGGGTTTGGCGGGATAACCGATATCAAGGTAGGTCCTGATGATGGTTATTTGTATGTCCTTACATTTGATAGTTCGCAAGGAACAATATTTAGAATAGTTCCTAAAGGCCCTATGTAGACAACTAGACGTGCAGAAAAAATATTCATTATCTGTCGATGATCAAAAGAAAAAGATTTGTACGCAATTATTGATTATTCATATGCTGGATTGCTTTCTTCAAATCATCAAGTGACATTACAGGGTGGAATTCGACGTTAGCACCCATTTCTTGGAAGAGAGGTTCAGCTATACTAGGCATCATGTCAACACTATCCATATTGACAACGAAAACAAGAACTCTGTTTCCATCTGCCTCAAAGAAGTAACTAGCTTCAGATTTGACTTTGTTGATATATTCTTCAAGGTTTTGGATGAACTTTGGATTTTTTACCATCTTGTTGCCTGCTTCAGTAGGAATTTTGGCGCGAACTATGAATCTCATAAAGACCTTTTGTTCAGTGTAGCTATAAAAGCATTCATGACTTTGAAAATCAATTTCATGCCAAATATCCAGTGATACTAAATTCCGGAAAAAATGTTCTTAGAACTGAAGAGATCCTCATGTATTAACGCGACAACAATGAAATAACATTTGTGACTAATCAACGGTCGTAATTCTTTTTTTTACAATCTCCTATCTTCTAAAAAGTTCAAGTTCTTGTTGAACATTCAGGATTTGACTCATTTCGCCATGCAATTCGAGAAATCTAAAGCCATATGGTGTCGTCTTATACACTTTATCGATTTTATCGTACTCTAAGAATCCACGCTCGATCAGAGTTTTCGAATATTGAAGCACCTGAGAATGTGTAAGATATGAACTGAACATTAACTTTGTCAATATCGCTCCACAGCCGGACCCAGCAGTGGTAAGTATAGAAGCATTAATCTCCTCTCTGTCGCGTAATCTCACACACGAATATTAGTTCCCAACTTATAAGAAGATTTGGTTGAAAGACTATTTGATTTGAATCGTTCGAATTACGTTGACAACCTTCACTTACCTGAAGAAAGAAAGACATGCCAGGAAGGTGGTGGGAGACTTACGTGTGACTGTCTACTAGGCAATAGAAAAGAACATCATCATCAAATATGATCTGTCTTTTGAAATACGAATAGTTATTCTTGTCACGCCTAGGGGTAAAAAACTGACCATAAATTCCCAGGAATATTGTCGTGGAAAATTAGCCAACATAAACGAGGTATTTGCACAAGCCTTCCAGTTAACATTAGTACCCCTAATGAAGAAAATACGTCCAATTTTTTAGTCGTATGGATGGATTTTAAACCAAGTTCATTGGCAATCATGATATTCAGCAGCAGTAATATGAAAATGACTAAAATATTCTTAGCTTAATTAGGCGATATAATCTCTGTTATGTCCGTTCTCAAATCTAAGAATTAGTTTTGTTAGTGATCACAGCTGGTGGAAGTTCAGAGGAATTAATAGGGTTGGATATCAGAGGCAAAGTTTTCACAGGATTTGATACTAGGCTTGTTTTGTTGAGATCCGTGAAGACGGTTTCCGTAGTAATGTTGTGTGAGGTGGATATGGGAATGTTTGTTAAGAGTTGCGTCATGCCAGTTTTATTTGCAGTAAATCCAGCGGGAAAAGATGTGGTTTTCAATAACGACCCATTTGAGGAATGGATCTTCATAATAGCGTTAATCTTCTGTCCAACGAGTAAATGGTCGGACACAGAGTAGTTAACAACTACTTTGACTTGATAATTATCAGTTCCAGCTAGTGGAGCAAAATGTGCACTGCTTAACATTATAACAATTTCCTCTCCTGTGTAGCCTGTTACAGATCCTTGTAGTCCAACAATAACAAAGATGAAACTAATTATGATAGATAGAGAAATTCTGTTATTTCTATCAAAATCCATTTTTTCTCGCATGCGATTTATCATGGCTTATCCTACGATCACTTTTCCAGTCATTGAATCGTGAAAAGAGCAAAAGTATTCGTAAGTTCCAGGTTTATCAAACTGATGGGTGAAGGATTGTCCGGGGGCCAGAGTACCTGAATCAAATTCCGTCCCTATACTTGGTCCTTCATCACTACCGGATGTAACGGTATGAATTTCATTGTCATCATTGGTCCAGGTAATTGAATCGCCTGTATTGATCTCAATGGGATTCGGATCAAATGATTTGTCTTTCTTTATACCGATTATAGATACATCTAGTACAGTGACTATTGACCCCGAGTCTTGGCCAGATGATGAGGAGACGCCATACGCGATTGTGGGGACGGTTGATAGAGCTAGCCCGCTGCCGGTGATTCCTGCAGAAATCAGTGCGGCAACTAGAAAAAACGAGCATTGAAATGGTTGGCTACTAACATAATCTTTCATAGCAATCCTATTTCTCGTTGGCTATTGAGATTTATGCCCGGAGGTGACCTATGTTAGACTAAAGATTAAAAACCTTATAACCCTGGAATCGAGAGAAAACCCGTTATTGGGCTATTAACGTAGATTATGAACAATCTCAGTACATCTTTAGAATTTAAGAAGATATGAGATCACCCGTTTAATAGGAAATAGATAGGTGCGCGATGATTCAAATGAAGCATTGAGGTAAAGCAGATATTATTCCCGTGCTCCTAGATGATGCGAAGGACGGAATCACCAAAACTCATTTCATATATATGTAGGTTTATTGTCATTTGTTCAACTGCGAGAGTATCTTTGCATGTTTTTAGAAAAAGTTCTGATATGATATGAATACGGGAAAATATAGGTCAAGCGAAAGAGGATTGGGAATGATTTTGATTTACAATCAAATAAATGAAGAAATCTTTTTTTCAAATGACGCTAAAGGTCTATTTTACGTATCGTAAAGCCTCAACACTTCAGTTTTCCATACAAACAAACAAGCAG
>JBAWET010000220.1:0-5148 GCA_049591355.1 Nitrososphaeraceae archaeon | reverse complement strand
GAATTTTGTTACTTTACTCATTAAATTAATTAGAGTGAATTGATGATATTCCGCATGTTCTGTCGTATCCAGTTTGTCGGGAAATGGAAATTGAAGGAGTGGGATTAAAGTGGGATCCACTTGAATTTTTCTCATTACTGCAATTAAGGCAACCTCTACAAGAAAATACTGTTCACCGCTTAAAGAATTTACAGCGTCATGAATCAAGTGCTCAAGTACCTGGAAGTCACTAGTATTTTTTATTTTGTCTACAGCGGAACTTACTAACTCTAATTCAGTTTTCAACTTTTGAAGATTGTCGACAGCAATACCAGATTGTCTACGGTTTTCATCCAAGTTTGCCGCTTCCTGTGCACTGACGTTTCTAATGTTTTGCACATTTGTTTGCAGATTAAGAATTTCCTGCTTCATAAATTCGATATTCTTGGCGAGATTTAGGGCAAAGGCCATATTATCTGGACTTATATTACATAACCTCGCCGAATTATAGAAATCCAAAAAGTCAGGAAGGCGATCTCCTAGACCATAATACACTGACGAAAGGTCGACTAAATGAACTAATTTTTTATGAGCCAAATAGTGCTTTTCTGCATTTTCAGGTGGAATTCCTAATTCATTTTTTACTTGCGTAGGTAAAAGCTCTTTGTCAAAAAGGGCGAAAGCTCTCGATTCCTCATCATTAGCCAATACTTTATCTATAGTGTTAGGTGAAACCTTTGCCTTCTTCATGATATGATTCCAACTCTTACCTTTATTGTGAAGTCGGATAATGAGGTCTTCCTTTTGTTTTCTGTTCATGAGGTATTCTCAGGCCCAGTCTTTTTTTAAGATTCGTATTGGGTTAGCTAACTCCACCACTCTCACTCGCTATCCCTTACCATCACCTTGCTATCCTTTTCTATCGCCTGCTATCCCGTACTATTCACTGCTACTGGCTTAGCCGATCTTGCTAGTGTAAAGTGCTTACCCGGAAGCAATGCCTTGACTTTAATACGCAAAAATTAAAAATTTAGATGATTAGATGTGATCTAACAGCATTAATCAGGCCGCTAATGAAGGAATGCCTACTTTACAAAATATTCTTAGCTCTATTGGAATGACGGTTCATGTACTAACTAGTTATAAAGAATATTGTATGACGGTGTTCCAAAAACTAGGTAGGGAAGATAATGTTTGCTCCAAAAGACGTTCTTCGGTTTAATGGCGTACTCAATAGAGCAGAGGATATTTATGTTAGCGCTATTCCAGTTAGATACCATGATTTCTAACTCTGAAACATTTTGTGCAGGAATAGTTAAGCGAGTGGAAATACTAGATTCTCATTTGAGACTGGGGTAGAAGATTGTGATTGAACGGTTTGGTTTCCATCTACTAAGGTTTGATTTTCAACTGGTGTAGAGGAGGTAGAGACAACTATTTCACAGTCGGAAGAGGCCGTGTCAAATCCATCACCACATATGATGGTGTCAGGTTCAAAGTCCCTTATTGTGGTTGAAGCAGTAACGAAACTTGATATTAGAGTATCATTTCCCGGTCCTCCATTATTAGTATCTATTCCAGAACCTCCTTGAACATGGTCGTTCCCATCATTTCCCTCTAGATTATCATTATCTGCATCACCTTGTATGAAATCATCTCCAGATCCGCCACTTATGTCATCATTTCCTCCATTCCCATACAGATTGTCATTTTCACCCTTTCCCGTAATCGTATCGTCAGCCATAGTACCATACAGAGAATTATCTGAATCAGTTCCATCTATTAGCTTAATCCTCGACTTCTCTACAATCTCCTAAATGTTGAATGAAAGCATGCGATTTTTCAGTTTCTGTCCAGCATGCTGCCTTACGAATCACAAGCCTTATGATCTGCTATGCCCTGACATGGTTGGTATTGCGTGGTCAACCCAATATCATAAATGTTTATATAGTTAGCCATTCTATAAGAAGGTAGACTAATGTCATCAACCGTAACCATACAACAAAATCTAGGATTAGAGAAATCCAGATATTCAAATCAGTCAGACAAATCGCCTCTAATTTCCGACCTTATCAAGGCTATATCTGATGATAAAGCATTGACAATTTTCAACACCGTGGCTTTAAACGCCGGTAAGACCGATTTACTCATTAGTACCCTTGGTTTAACACGCAAGCAGTTTTATTCAAAAATGGAACGGCTCATGAAACAAGGATTGCTGGTCCGGAGAAATGGCAGATACTATCTCACTAGCCTTGGCAAGATCCTGTATGAGTTACAAAGTACTTTAGGAATAGCTCTTAATAATTACTGGAAGCTCAAGGCGATAGATTCTTTGCAAACTCCAGGAGGCTTACCTGAATTTGAGGTAAATAAATTAATAGATTCACTACTGGAAAACTCAAATCTGAAAAACTTAATCCTTGCAAAGGTAAAGTAGCATTAGAAATTGCATTCTATTTGACATCTTCAACATCTCATATATCCGGGCAAATGCTCAATGACAAAGGTACTGGTATGATGTGACTATGAAGTGTCAGTACTGTAAGAAAGGTCTATCTCGCAGAGGCTATGTTGTGAGAGGTGCTCGTAAAGTACGAACTATGAAACTTTGGTGCATTTTCTGCGGTATTGAATCCCACGTGTGCGAATGAAAATTTTCAATTAAATAGCGCATTAAATAGCGCATGGTCTGGACTGTCTCCAAAAAGATGACGAGTGACTATGTGACTAGGAAATCTATATTCCAGATGTAGATTGATAAGCCGTTATTTCGTGTGAATGTGTAATGTCATCAGTTCTATCACAATGTCCACAAGTCCAAGAAATATGTTCAGTGCAAACATCACAAACTGATGTAGCAATCAAGAAAGTACCGCATATCCTACAAGATCCTTTGTTATACATACGTTTCATCTTGTGACAGGGTCTATTAGCCTTCCTATGGGCAATTTTGTCAAAGTTGGCACATCTTGGCAGTCATCTTTCAACTATTATGCTAATTGTTATTGGTTATAATGAGAATATAATGATTTAAAGCGTTTTTGATACCAATATTTAATATCATTTCCATAATAAATATCAACTTTAATCCAAATGATTCGCTATTATTCTCATTAAAAGACCAAGGATTTCATCAAGTTGGATCATTCTTGTACCCATACATTTAGATAGTTAGTTGACGATATACTAGCATGAGTGTTTGTGTCTTATGTCAAAAACCTTTCACCGCAGGGGATACGATTATTGAACAACGTTTAATCTCTGACACCGAATTTTGCAACATTTGCTTCACTGAAATTATGTCAGAGCAGGGGGATACTAACATTTTTTCAACACAAACATCATTCTAAAATAGGATAGATTTTCCTAACATTATTGAGCATTATTTTTTGAAATAAAAGAATGGATACTTCATTTTGAAACACCAGTACATAGAAGTACAATGAAGTTAGTTTATCGAGGCTTGTTGAGGGAAAATTTCCAGTAACCGGATTGTAGCTTTTAGAACGTGCGAGAGTACATGAAGGTTAAAGACCAGCAGCAAGGACATGTCGTCTAAGTTAAGATTCCTTTGTCATACGCGGCTTTAATATAAATGCCTGCGTTAGATGAATATGTGGGAACAAAACATACGACATAGATAGCGAATCGATGGTATGTACTAAATGCGATACCAGATTCAAAACTGAAATAGAACATAAAGTACATCAACACGTAAAGCATAATTCGGCTTAAATTAGAAATCGAGTTATCAACTACTTTTGAAGAACATTCAGGCTTGCTTGTTGCCGGTTTTGGAGGCCTTACACCAAGCAATTCAGGGGGCCGGTAGTAGCATGTCAGTTAAAACCATAACTCCTAATGATGTAGTTTCATCCTTTTAGCCATGAACTTTTCTGATTCTAGTCTTTTAAAATATTATTATGAAATAGATTCTAAATAGTTGAAGCGCCTTATTTCACACATAGGACTCAATATTTGGTATATCAATAATCGTAATAACTCTTATTTGTCAGCCAATTGTGAATATCATTTGAAGTGGATGAAACAGATGTCAAGATACTGAAACAGATATTATTGGACGCACGATTATCGTATAGAAAAATAGGCGAAAAGATTGGTGTGTCGCCACCTACTGTTCTTTCAAGGGTGCAAAAACTAGAGAAAAAACGTATTATAACATCGTATTCAGCCATCCTAGATCATGAAAAGCTGGGCTATGATCTTACGGCGATAATTGAAGTTACAGCTACAAAAGGCAAGGTTACCGAAGTGGAAAAACACATATCAATGTTTCCAAACGTGTGTGCAGAATATTATATTACTGGATTAACGGACATGATAATAATTGCAAAATTCAGAAATCGCAAAGAACTTAGCGATTTCGTAAAAAAGGATCTGGCATTACCCTATATTGAAAGAACCAATAGTCATGTAGTATTAGTAACAGTAAAGGAGGATTTTAGGCTTATGTAGATAGCTATTATTGTCATAAAGTGCTGTTTTCCAGTGTGTCACCTACAGTTACAGCTGGCACTTTAATTGATTCACGAACCTAGGTCCGAAAATTAATCTTTCCCGTTGGCAAATAAACTCACATTGGTGTCAGATAAACTCACGGGGTTCATTGTTACGTATCGAAATAGCTTGTAGAATCCATGACAAAGCAATAAAACCTGCATGTGCAAGCAACTAGAAACACTAATACTTGTGCATCGTCGATAGCTGTGGATTTGGATCACAATAAATTGTGATTTTATGCATCACTGATTGTTTTTAATATCTCATTTTTGTTTTAGAACAAGAAGATTTGAGTTCTGAATGTATTTATTCATAGATTATATAATACAGAAATGACTTAGATTCCTAATAAAGATCCTTGCCAGTAGCAGTTTCCGAAGGTGAGAACATTTACAATTTTGTCAGGTAAGAACATATGTAATTAGTTAAATTCCTAAACATGTATCGTATCAATTTCGATATTTGGAAGGTCACGAATTTTGTAGCATTTGTATTATTTACTTTTTTGTCCAGCCATCCATGAATCTTAAAATATCCATAATGCTTTCTAACAATGGCTTTTCATAACTGCAATCATAACTATTGGTATTAGTCATATTACGAATTACTATTATTATATTACCATATACTAGTATTAACGTTAGC
>JBAWET010000219.1:0-8358 GCA_049591355.1 Nitrososphaeraceae archaeon | reverse complement strand
GATTGCATGTTGAACATGTATGATATTCTTCATGTTTGCTGCATTTTTCGCACATTGTCATGAGTTAGAAGCACCTTGTACAAGACATTAGGAAACGATCGTCATCTATTAAGATATTCATCATATTGACCAATATAGGCGAAGTCTCATATATCAATTGCTTTTTTCAATATATAAAAGGACAACAAAAATAGATATTTAGTCCTACGGGGACCTGAGATTTGGACACTTGGGAGCTAGATTATTACTGGTTTTCCAATATCTAATTGGAAAGCTAAATTGTTCCAGCTACGATGACCACATTTTTTAATTAGTTCCAACGATTGACCTGAGAGATAAAATACAAAGATATTTGCTACTCACTACCTTTATCTCTCTTGTTTTCCTATTTTTTGGATTATTTCACAAACCATCACAGATACATAAACGTCTCCCAATCGAATGAGTAGACCTTCTACTCCAGCAGTTAAAGCCATTAATCTAGGTGTGATATGACCTTAAAATCGAACCCGTCTAAATTCATTGAGATGGTAGGGTAAATAAAATGCATCAAATTTCATCTTCTTATTAAACAATTAGATAGATGTAGTCAGGTATACTCTTTTATTTTATAACAGTAATTGGCGAATGTGAATCCAGGGTTCTTAGCCTTAATGATGTCCTCTTCTTTGGCATTCCTAATTCTGAACGTAACAATTGGTTCGAATGCTGGGATCTTTGCTCAGACGCTGAGTAGTGTCCCAACTGTTAAAATTACGTACCCCACTCTGGACCAACAGATTAGTACGAATAACGGTACTTTAAGGATTAGTGGGATATCCAGTGATAATTCTACAAGCAATTGTGAAATTTCAATTATTGCAAATAACGTAAAGCCCTATCACCGAACAGTACCTAACAAAGAAAATGATTATTCATCTTGGAGTTTTACTCTTAATTCATCATATACCCCGATAAAGGAAGGACAGAACAAGCTGACTTCTAAGATATCTTGTCTTGCTATTCCTGCCAATGCCACAAAATGGTATAGCGTCAACTTTACCGGAGTGTTTAAAGATATTACCACGAGCGATAACCAATCACAGGAGGTATCTAACAATACGAATATCAATGTTAATACCACTCAATTGGACGTCAATGTCAATAACACTAAAATGGACTCGTTAAACAAAACTACCCAGAAAACCAGTAACGTTAGCTCACAGAGTTCCGTCATGATTCCGCCTGCGAATATGAAAAAGTTGTCAGCGGTAGTCAAATCGGACATGGATCCCATTCCGAGGGGAAGCTTGCAGACAGTTCGCCTTAATGTTTCGGATTTAAATACAGGTCAACTTTTGTCAAATGCTACCGTAGAGGCAACTATTACAGGTCCCTCTGGAAAATCAATTGTATTTGAAAACATGACGTCCGCAGCAGGGGAAACTTCATTTTCGTGGAAGATAGCCAGAATTTCGGAAACAGGACTCGTACACATCAAATTTAGAATATCCGCACCTGGGTCCGAACCAATGGAAATGATGACTGCCTTTGAGGTTGTCAAGAATTTGAGTCCTGATAATCTAGACCCATTTACCTGAGTTTCCGGAACTTTAGTCTAGCGTACTTGGGAAGTCAATACTACAAACCAATAATTAGAGTTTATGATGGAATCATAATATAGACCTAGAAACAGAATATCGGGTCTTCGCTGAAGTATTATAGCTTCATGGAGGGAAACTATAAGGTAAAGTATGAATTGTCCTCTTCAGAACTTAATTGAGAGGATTGAATCAACCACAATTTCTATATTTGGTTACCTCAGGGTGGAATACAGGTAAGGAGCACAGAATAGAGATTTGGTTTGTAGAACACAACAAGAGGTATTATGTAATCTCTGAGCGTCGAGAGCGAGCACATTGGGTCCAGAATATCAGCAATAATCCAAGAATTACATTCAGCGTGCATGATAGAACATTTGAAGGTACTGCACGATTAGTTGATCCGAAGAACGAACCTGAGTTAACCAATAGGATTTCCGAGCTTATGGATTCAAAGTACAAATGGCATCAGGGTTTAATCGTAGAACTTACTCCCTTGAATTCCTTTTGACTTTATTGACCTTTGATTTTATCTTAACATAATGGGATGATATGCACTGATCTATATAGTCAAGCCTACCACACGGTTCAATTGGCGAGAATAAGAATTAGTTTGATACTGAATCCAACTCGCTTTTGGTGCGACTTCCGCCTTATTCTATCTGTAGCGAAAATTTGAGGGATGGGCTAAACCTCGGGTTGTAATCGTCCACGACTTTTACTCCTAATTAGTACACTCCAGTACGGCAATAAGCTGATTTTACGCCATCTGAATTGGCAATTATTTCCCTAATTCCGTTGCTCATGAATTCCTTTGATTTAATTGAAATATCCATTCCTTCTGCTGACGTTATGTAATTATTTGGTTCGATTCCAATACTTCCAGCTATAGTCTTAGCCGATGGATAGACATCCTTAAGTGTCAGATTTCCTGCTATATTTTGAAGTTGATTTTTGGCAATATTCGCCGTTACTACACTTGCATCAATATTGGGATAGTATTTCACTTTTTGTTGTGATGTTACATTTAGTTGGTAGCTATGTCTAAGATGCTCGATATCGGAGTCACTGCCACTAAGGATGATGGGTATTATTGCATCTTTTGGTTCAACCTTGCTCAATTGTAGCCTTAAGGTCTCAATGTCCTTTCTTGCAGCAAGATTCACATACTGCTCATGGGCCGCACCGAGTAATTCGTAACACTTGCCATCAACAGTAACATTCTCATGCTTTTCAGGATAGAAACTATAAGCAAGAAGAAAGCTGATTACTCCACCGATAGCGAGTATTGCAATGGCTGGTACCGCAAGTCTGGTTATGTCTAACATGGGTCACGGGAGCTATTAGTTACTGTATCTAAGTTTAGGGTAAGATGGAACGATTGACAATTCAACGTAGTCAACTCGGAGCATTTATCCCAAGTATAATCATTAATTATAATTGACATAGTATTGGAATCGCCTTTCTACTTCTTTGTTATTTCCTCTTCGAATTAGTGAAATTTGGGCTTGTAATTGCTTTTTGACATACTCTAAACAGAGGGTGGCTTGTTCACCTTCTGGGAATCGAGCCAAGAGAATATTTTCGAATTGTTTCATGAATTCTACTACCTTTGCACGGTATTCTTCGTCGGATGGTTTCTTATTGTTTGTTACCTTGAACCATGTTGTAGTGCATGGCGCCGCATAGTTTTTTGCAAGATCCTCAACCACTCTATCTATTTCAAAAAAGTCCATTTTCATATCTTAGTATGCATGAAATTAGATTATATTCTCTCCGGAAACATATGAGGCCCTTTGTTGCCGATTAGGAAATCCTACCACAGACTAATATCAGCAATATATATTTTTTCATTGTTGCATTACCTGATTGGCAATATTTGGCAATACATAATAATAACAATATCCTTCATATTTTTTTAGTGGTAGACGAAATTGATAGAATCCTGCTAGTCCAGCTAGGGAAGAATTCACGTGCGTCCTCATATGAGATAACGAGGTATCTCCAAAATTTAGGGTACAGAATTACCGATAGAACGGTACGCCATAGATTGGCGAAATTAGAGAAATCCAACGTTATACTTGGATACTCTCTCCTTCTAAATCCAACTTTACTATCTGAAAAAATAAATCGTACAATTCTTC
This sequence comes from Nitrososphaeraceae archaeon, assembly GCA_049591355.1. Taxonomy (GTDB): domain Archaea; phylum Thermoproteota; class Nitrososphaeria; order Nitrososphaerales; family Nitrososphaeraceae; genus TA-21. The sequence goes on along the minus strand of JBAWET010000219.1, from coordinate 4,634 downwards.
TTAAATTCAAATATACAGCTAGCACATCTGTCATGACCTCTCGTCTTGAAAAATATTGTGAGGAATCATCATTTTGTATTTACTCCGCTAAACTGACGGGAGATTTTGATTGGGTATGTCATTTTGTTTTCGATTCCGTTGAGCAATATGAATTTGAAAGTAACAATTTCTTGAATAGATTTGTTGAATTGATAAAAGATTTCCATTCTTATGAATCAAGTATGGTAAAAGCCTCACCTTATGTACTAATTGATGACTACGATGCAAGAGAACAAAAATGGCGGGTTTACAAAATTCTCAATTCCCTACAAAAATATGAAAAACTAAACGAAAAGCTCCAGTTTATAGTCGAAAGTTTGGTGAAACATTTCGATGCTAAGTTTGCAAGGATATGGCTGTTAGATAAGGAAAGGAAAAACCTTATTTTGAAATTTACAGCCGGCAAGTACAAGAATCTTAATGGAGAGTTTTCAAAGGTTCCCGCCGATTCAAATAAGATAGGGAATATAGTAATTACCGGAAAACCAACAATTACAAATGATGTTATTAATGACAAGAGAATAAGATATCCTGAATGGGCTAAGAGAGAAAGATTGCAATCATTTGGAGGATATCCTCTGACTCATAGTCACAATGTCATAGGAGTCCTTGCGATGTTTAGCACCAAGAGACTCCAAGCGGCTGACTTTGAAATTCTAGGAGTGTTCTCAGATCAGGTATCTAAAGAACTCGAAGGAGTATTCGATGCAATAGATTTCTTGATTCCAAAGTAAAATATCATCTTCTAGCTGTTCTCGAATATACTGCAAACTAATTACTTGACAAAATAGCACACATGCAGTATTCCTTGCAATAGTCTTTATTCTCTTCTGCGCTATTAGAGGTATTATCATTGCTGTTAGAATCGGTATCCAAGCTAGAGGCATCCTTCTTCATATCGAAAGCCAGAATATTTTTCTTTATGATAGCTGGGTAAGTAATATTAAATATTATTGCTTAGTGAAGTAGGATCATGTCAAAGATCGCCGTAATTGTAGGTTCCGTTAGACGGGATCGTCAAGGAATTAAGGTAGCGAAATGGATCGAGATGAAGCTACTGAGTCGAAATCACATTGTGCTCTTTATCGACCCGCTTGAGTTGAAACTTCCTCTATTAGATAGAATGTATAAGGAGATGACTGACCCTTCCGAGGAATTGAAGGATCTTCGAAATAAAATAAAAAATGCGGAAGGGTACTTGGCGGTTACGCCAGAATATAATCGAAGTACTTCTGCGGCAATGAAGAATATTCTTGATTACTTTCTTGAAGAATATTTCTTCAAACCTTCTGCCATAGTATCTTATTCACCTGGAATATTCGGTGGGGTGAATGCAGCACAACAGCTCAGATTGGTATTTGCTGAACTGGGAGCTCCTTCAATTCCATCAGCCTTTACGATACCAAGGGTGACTAATGCGTTCTCTGAAAATGGCGATCTAACGGATGAAACATACGATAAAAAAGTAATAAGATTTCTCAATGAATTTGAATGGTATATCGAAGCCTTAAAGAACCAGAGGGTAAAGGGTACTCCATACTAGAGAGTCAAACTCATGACTATACACTGTAAATCTAAGCTCGACTATCCCGGAATCCCCAAAACATTTGTCTTTTTTTGAGTAACTATACTATTCATGTACAGTTCTAGGATTGGATAATGTATCCTATACATGATCACAAAATAATATTAATTTATTAAAAAACGAAGCCTATTGCTTTTTTGTTATGTACCATATGAATATATTGTATTCGGAAGATCTAAGTTGGTCTAGCCAACTGTAGAAGTTTAGGAATATGAGCGTTTTTAGTTAGCGACCCAAAGTAGCCTATAAAGCGCTGCGCTTCCACTTCATCATTATATATTGCTAATGCCGTGGTGAACTGTTCTGGATTTGAGTAATTAGCAGTTTCGTAAATAACATGAATACCATCAACAACTATGAAGCTGATCGGCAGGTTAGACAATCTCATCAAGTCAAATCGAGGGGATCTTACTATTTGGTTAATAAGATCCAAAGTCTGTCTGTTAGGAGGAGTTCTTATTATTGCGTTAAGCCTATTTTCCAAACTAATCTGTTCTGGATTTCCATCTAGTATGTGTATCCCTACCCCTCTTCCAAATGTTTCAAATGTTTTATTTGATACATCAGGTTGATGGTAACGTGTAGCAAAATAAACTTCTTTTTTGGCGTTCTCTAGTAGTTTTAAGACCTTATTTACCAGGTTATCAAAATTTTTTACAATTTCAATTCCCGTCAGATGTTTTCCAGTAATGGTCTTGTAATTACCCGTTGACTTTAGTATTTCGGCCACTATTGTATCTTTTTGTTCTGATGGAAAGTCTTCTCTCCTACCCAATACGTCAACACTCTTTAGTTTCCAATAACTATCAACAACACCATCCATTGTTTTAATCTGTGAATTGTAAATAAGCGAACCAAAAGTCGTAGTCCTGTAGAATGAGTCCCTTTTTTCAATCAGTCCTAATAAAACTAGATTCTTGAGTCTAGTGTAATACTGCTTTTTACTCAAGCCGCCTATATAATTGGTTGAAGAAGCCTTAAGACCTGAATATACGGCTCTAAAAATATTAGAAGAATACCTATCAGCTAGAACGCTAAAGACGTCCTGTGCAATCAAGCTATTTTTGACAATATCGTGCTTCAAGTGAGAATATTATCCAATAAGCGACAGATCTAATTAAGTTTGTCCCAGAATTTGGCAATTTCTTGCTGAAATAGGACATGATAATGATACTTTTCCGACATGGGCCACCATTTCCATCATAGGAAGCTTTTCAGATTATGACCCTTCTTAGATAAATGTCTATATTTGAATGGTCTGAGACCACGATAAATGGGGTTTCCAAACAATTGGTATTACGGTAATTATCTTACACAAATTCGGCCTTTAAGTTTTATAACCCAAATAGTCCGCAATATGTCGAAAAAATCATGGATGGACATAATAATCTTAAATTTGAATGGCATAATAGAAATCTCAATTCTGAAGATATGAGTAAGTACATCCATAATTTGATGAAAGAAAAGTTAGATAGAGTATCAGTAAGACTAGTAGACTGATCAAGTCTCAGCATTTATAGTGGTCGCAAATGCCATCTACTGATAGTTCCACTCAATCATAACGACTGCACAATAATATAGTATGTCATTACTCTGCATCCATGGTCGAATTGATAGCAGCTATACATATCACGGAGACAAACTAGTCCTCGGTATACTAAGCACTTTGTAATATGGGCAGTTAAGTGTGTAGACGAAATTATGAGGAGTGATGTTACTTTATGTTCTATTACATTCCCTACAAACTCCAAACCAGTCACCTACAATTTCCTTCATGTTCTCACTACTAAAGGACAATCCACATTCAAAACACAGGAATGCACTTTTCAAGTCCTATAATCCTAACATCCTTCAAAGTCAACCTTTATGAAACTTCGAACTCCGCATACCAGAAGGACAATTGTATTTCTAATAGATAGTTACATTTTCTTGCACAATGAATTATTGTTCTAATAGAACTGTGACTTCCACAAGAGTATAAAGTCCGTATCAGTCATGCTAATGATGGATTTACATAAATTATTATGGCAACTGGCTGTCGAGAGAGGATAATGCGTTCAATTAGGTTAGTTTTGATTGCATTGTCATTTGCAAAATGTTATCTTAACTATTTCGTCACATAAGACCTATGACAAGAAAATAGTCGCATGCTAGGAGGACTTGGACTGACCTAGCTTGTCCATTCCTTCCAGCATGCAGAAAAAGGTCTTAATCACCCTTCTTAAGTTCAGTATTACTCAATCCACAATATGTACACCTGTACGATACAGTTCTTCCAGTCTCCTTATCTAGTTTCATATCTTCTCCACAACATGCACACTTCATAATTAATTGACCCTATAACCATATTCATTGTTCAACCTTAAAAATAAATTGAATTGAAGTATTCATGAGTTCTATCCCAAATTAGTTATTTTGCAAGCCAAGTTGATTCATCTTTCAGTGCTATATGGATTAGTGGCGTTCCCGATATAGAAATGCGTCATTTTGGCATCTATTTTGTCAGAAGCTAAGCACTACCAAAAATCACTGAAAAGGCACGGCACCAGATAAGAGCAGTATTATACTTTGTTATATCAGTACTAGCAGGTATGAGATAATTTTGGTTACCTATATTGCCTTTCAATCTTCCCAGGTTGACTATATCCGCATTAGTTTTATCTGTCGACAGGTAGACATATAAATCAGGTCCATTAGTAGCCTTGAAATTTTCCAATCTCAAGATATCAGTTCCGTCAGCAAGATGAATTATCTTAGCTACACCTTCAGCATTATGGAATCCATCTCCAGCACCCACAAAGTTATCAATCAAGATTTCGTTTGATGATGCCGACATTGTAGCGACTGACAAATTCTCGCTTACAGTATCGTTATCCTTGGCAGCTACGGTCATTATTATTTCTTTTTGCTTTTGAGTCATATTGTTTGCTGCCTCAATTCTTTCGTCTTCAGTCATATTCATGAACCTTTGGAAATCGGATGACACCGACGAAGGGGGCAAGGGTTCGTT
>JBAWET010000218.1:0-1785 GCA_049591355.1 Nitrososphaeraceae archaeon | reverse complement strand
TGGATTTTATAAGAGATTGTGGAGCTAATTCTAGCAATTTGGAGTAGATTCGAGATCTGTGCGAGCTAATTTTAGAAAAATTAAAAAGAATAAACTGCTAAGAATTACGAATTAGACCTCTCAGTTTCTCCTTGAATTGCGGAGTTATATCTTCTGATGGATTTGCAAGATTCTAGGGATAATTTTAACGAATGCTAGTTATGATTATCATAGTGTGACTTGAACTGATATAAATCCAAAATTACTTCCTCTGAGAGGAGAAAGGTTCGAACAATTCTTAAATTCTTGAACGCTATTTATAACTCAAATTATTAGCATGGAATGAGAAAGAAGCTGTGAAATGAGTGATTTTTCGAAAATCATTAAAACCGTTGTCCCATGCAATCGCACGATTTGTTTGTAGTATGATTATTAAATACTAGTCAGAGGTATTATATATCAGGTAGAGTCTGGAGACATGGATATCATCCGACGTTGGTTATTTATAATGGGGATCGGAACAGTGTGTTTTGCCATCTCCCTTTTTGTAATACGGGTCCCGATAAGGACAATTATTGTCTTTTTTGTGATAGGAATACCTGTGGTCATATTATGGTTGTATGCAGATGAGAAATCAAAGAAACAAAGAGCATTTGCAAATATTATGTCAAAACGATGTGTTTGTCCTATATGTAAACACGAACAAGCTAAGAATTGTCTAGAACAACATTGTGCTTGCTGTCTGGTACTCAAGGGAGAAAGTATTATCGATCATTCGTCAAATACTCGGTAATGTATAATATATTTTTCAACTTAATACGACACTTGTCATTATAACGATCATACTGCAATACACTAGGGTAATTAGTGTAAACTTAACAAAATCCCCAATTGATAGTGAATTACGCAATTTCCTATTCTCTATCAATCTGAATCAAGCTGTTGCAATGGTCCTGCAAATATTTTTTCTCTAAAATGCATTTGGAGCTAACATAAATAGGCAGCCGGAGTTAAAGACAGCTACCAGATGTCGTACAGTGGAATGCCAAGACTTCCAAGGTTTAACAAAATAAAGATCGCTGCTGCGATCGTAACATTCATCGTAATCATAATTGTAATGATTGAATCAGTTGTAATTGTAGAAGCAGGTCACAGGGGTGTTGTTCTTTACCTTGGTGCAGTAGAAAATCGTGTTCTTGGGGAAGGACTGCACTTCATAGTTCCGTTTGCTGAGCAAGTAATACAAATGGAAGTCCGTACACAAAAATTCCAAGCTGAGGCATCTGCTGCCTCCAACGATTTACAGGAGGTTCAAACCGTTATAGCATTAAATTATCGGATTGATCCACAAGAGGCGAATAGGATCTATCAGCTATTAGGTGTGAACTATGCTGATCGTGTTATTTCACCTACCATCCAAGAATCGGTCAAAGCCAGTGTAGCTAAATTTAACGCGGAGGAACTGATTACGAAGAGAGAGACTGCAAAGGGTGTCATTGCTCAGGCGATTAGAAACACCCTCTCGTCAAACAACATACAGGTAGAGAACGTTTTCATCACCGACTTCAAGTTTTCGGATGCTTTTGCTTCTCAGATTGAACAAAAGGTTGTGGCTTTCCAAAAGTTTCTAACTGAGCAAAATAATTTGAAGGCCGTACGAGTCATAGCAAATCAAAATGTTGTACAGGCTGAAGCTGCAGCGAGAGCAAACATAGCAAAGGCCAGTGGAGAATCCGAAGCCATAAAAATAATCACAGGCCAATTAAGATCAAGTCCTGAGTATCTCCAATGGCAAGCAATCAATAG
>JBAWET010000217.1:0-5914 GCA_049591355.1 Nitrososphaeraceae archaeon | reverse complement strand
GTACAGACCGTTCGCTTTAGTACTTCTCGCGGCGATGATGGTATTACTCGAGTCGACTTTGTCGCAATATTGGCTTTTTACAATTTCGATTCCTAATTTTTCGTTTACACGACCACAGTCTAAATATATCAGTCAAACATCCTCGTAACAATGGCAAAATTTGATGGTATAAAAGGGCAGGAACTGTTAGACGTGGAGGATGATAAACAGAAAAATGAGATCACGTTAATCTTCAAAGATAATAGATTCTTATTCGTAAAGGTAGAGGACGGAAAGCTTGTATGTGATTCAGTTCCAGAATGAATTGCATACCGACAATTCTTTCTTTATCCCATATTTGTCAAGGCAATATTAAATCTGGCCATTTACATTTCAACGTATATACTGCCTTCTTTTTCTAGAACCGGAAAAAATTTCAAATCTTTACTTTTTATCCATTCGGGACTTTGGTCAGTCCATTTGGGTGGGATATATTCCAGCTTTCCACTAAACATGTCATACTCATATCCGTGCATATAGCATACAATCCTCCTTCCGTTCAACTCTCCCTTTGAGAGCGACGCTCCCCTGTGGGGGCAAGAGTTATCGAAAGCAAACAACTTTTCATTGACCCTTCCAATAACGACATGGATTTTAGATATGGGAAAGGCCTTGAAGAAATTATTTGGAATATCTTTACTATTACAGATGCAATATTCCATTTTTCAGTCGTATCATTTCTTGCAATCCTTTATAAGTTCATCTTATTTCTTCCAATCTTACTTTGTATTAACATATCTGAGCGGGTTTGTTAGCTCTAGAAATCTTGATAATTGGATAAAGACAGAGACTCAAGTCACTGATGATAATAATAATTAATGATTAGTGCAGGTAAATGGAGAGAAGTCTACAGATTGCATTTGCCCTTTCTTTTCTTTCTCGTGTCTCACTATCTCCCTGAAGTTAACTTAAGATATGATAAGGTGAGTAAAGATATCAGAACCAGGAATTGATTGATATTATTAATAAGTATGTAAGTAAATTTGGTTACTCGGTTAATGTATTATAGAGCAAATGATATCAAGCACGATGATTTTATTGGAAAAACGATCTGGCTCAGAGGCTGGGTCTATCGAATAAGGAAACAGAAGGACAAAAATTTTGTATTAATACGTGATGACCGTGGCGGAGTAATACAATGTGTATTTCCTAGTAACATTGGTTCTGATTTAACTATAGAATCTTCTCTTGAAGTAAAAGGTACGGTGCTTAAAGACGAACGTGCCAAGGAAGGGGGCTACGAGGTCAGAAGCGAAGAGATAAAAGTGATCAATATAGCACCGCCTGATTTTCCAATAGGAGAATTTCAGAGTACTGAATTGCTACTAGACAACAGACACCTAGCAATTAGAAGTCGCAAAATGATAGCTATGTCAAAAATTAGAGCTACTGTGCTTCAAGCAGCACGTCAATGGTTCATTGACAATGATTGGATTGAAGTAAATGTTCCCACCATTGTAAAGAGTGCAGTAGAAGGCGGGTCAACTTTATTTTCATTAAAGTACTATGATGATGATGCATATCTGTCTCAAAGTGCCCAGTTGTACTTGGAAGCCCTAGTTTTTTCATTGGGTCCAGTGTGGACTTTGGCTCCTTCGTTCAGAGCAGAGAAATCAAGGACGGTCAGACATCTCGCAGAATTCTTGCATCTAGAAGCTGAAAGTCCATGGATTGAAATAGATGACCTTCTTAGAAATCAGGAAAAACTACTTTGCGGTATTGTTCAAGAGATCATTTTGGAAAGATCAGAAGATCTGAAATACTTGAATGTTGACTTGTCTGCCCTAAACCGGATCCACGAACCATTTGACAGGCTGAAGTACGACAAGGCAATAGAAATTTTACAATCCATGGAAATAAAAGTGCAGGAAGGAGAGACAACTCGACCCGTGGTCTGGGGAGATGACCTTAATATTGATTCCGAAAGAGCTATTACTCGCGAGAAAAAGAGCCCAATTTTTATTGTTGGCTATCCACTCCAGGTTAAACCATTTTACGTTAAAGAAGACCCCCTAAATCTCGGTGTTGCACTCTCGACAGATTTACTGTTGCCCGACGGTTTTGGTGAGGTAAGCAGCGGCGGTATCAGAGAAGACAATATCGAAAATATCCGGACTAGATTAAAAGAGCAAGGATTAGATTTGAATTCATATTCCTGGTACCTGGATCTAAGGAAGTACGGCTCTGTTCCTCATGGAGGTTTTGGAATTGGAATAGAACGGCTGATAAGATGGATAATAAATTCAAACGACATAAAAGAATGCGTTCTTTTCCCAAGAACAATGTCTAGGGTTATGCCTTGATTTCCGTATGCGCATAGAAGGGTAAATTGCTACTATCAGCGATATAGCTCCTCATGTTTAAATTCAAGTCTCGCAGATAATAGATAAAATGGATTCCGAGCCCGAAAAGGGGGCAGGATCGCTTTTCTTTGAACTGGCAGGAAATTTGCGACTATCCATGCTCTCTAAGTTCCGGGAAAGACCCTATAGGTTGTCCCATCTAGCAACCGAACTAAACGCTACAATGCAGGAAACTCACAGAAACATTACACGGCTTATAGAAGCTGGCATGGTCTTGAAGGATAGCGATGGACAACATATGCTGACACCATATGGGAAGACAATTGTGCAGATAATTCCTAGTTTGACTTTCTTGTTTGAACAAAGAGAATATTTTATTGAACATGATACAAGCGACCTCCCTGTAGAATTTGTTCAGAGAATAGGATCACTTGGCAAATGTGAAGTCGTACATGGGGTACTCGCCATAGTACAGAGGTGGAAGAACTTGTACCTGGAATCAGGGTCCTATATTAAAGAAATAATGGGTCAGGTACCTGTTGATCTCATTGAGGTCCTAAGCTCAAGAGTTGATTCTGGTGTCAAGTTCTATTACATATTCGGGAAAGATAGTGTAATACCTAAGGGAAGAAGTGAAATTCTCGACAAAGTCGGATGGAAGGAATTCATATCCAGAGGGCTGGTTGCAAGGAGGATGCTTGAAAGGGTGAAATTTATGGTAATACTTAATGAGAAAGAGGCATGTGTTCTCTTTCCAAATTTGAAAGGTGAGCCTGACCTCAACACAATGTTTTACAGTCAAGATAGAGAATTTCATTCATGGTGTGATGATTTGTTTGAATTGCAATGGAAATTGGCTTCCACATTCGATGAATCAAAGTTAATGGCAGAAGTATAGATTGTCATGTTTATTTTGACTGGATTTACGTAGGAAACCTTTTGTTCCTGTAAAAAACTGAAAGATAATTTCCAAGTAATAACAATTATGTTGCATCATCTTTTTATATTTCGAACGTACGAGATTGATTATGCCAAAGGCCTTTGTTCTCATGAATGCAGAGTTAGGTAGCGAAGATTCTATCGTTAGCGAACTGAAGACTATTGATGGAGTCAAAGAAGTCTACCAAGTTTATGGTGTTTATGATATTGTCGCACAGGTAGAAGCTGAAGCAATGGAGAAAGTTAAGGAAACCATCACATGGAAATTAAGAAAGCTTAATGGAGTAAAATCGACCCTTACAATGATAGTAATGGACTAAAATGAGTATCTAGATAGGGGATTTTTGTATGATTTGCCCTTAACTAGACTGATTATGCTCCCAGCAGATTTACCAAAAATATCAAATGTATTATTATTACTATTAGCAGAAACGGCTGAGTACGGCTAACATGATATTATTTGATAGTCTTGGACAAGAGTAATTCTAATCAGAAAACCACAATATTGCAAGGAAATTAGAAACTAGTGCGGTTAGGAAGTTTTCATTCCATACAATATCATTTTTTTATGCTGTGTTGCTCGGACAGATAACTGAACTTGTATTAATCTTGAATATTATCACAGAAGGCAACTGATGAACTGGGATAATAACAAAAATCTGGATTAATTCATGATTAACTACAAAAGGAGGTTCATGGATACGATCAATTGAATGGAAGTAAATGGGTATAATGGAAAAACACTTGATTTGTTGTTAAAGTCCCACGTTACGATAGGTGATCATATTTGCATAGAATCCACTGGAGGAAAATATTGTGGGATTTTGATACCCAGGTACGAGCAAGCCACTCCTGACCGCATCGTGGTGAAGCTGGAGAGTGGATACAATACAGGTGTATCAATAAATAAAATAAAAAGCATCAGAAAAGTCGAAAAACCAGCATTAGCCCATTCTAACAAAAATTCTTCAACAAATAGAGATCAAAGCTTGCTGAGTTCAACAGATCTGCGACTGGATAATATTCTTAGCCCGGATGTGAAATCTACAAATCCTCCACGTGTTTTGTTGATAAGTACAGGCGGCACGATTTCGAGCAGAGTTGACTATAGAACGGGAGGCGTTAGTTCTGCTCTTACTGCGTCTGAACTGTATGAATCAGTTCCTGAACTAAGAGAGTATTCATCAATAGATCCAGAAGTACTCTTCACCGAATACAGCGAAAACCTGACTCCAGAACATTGGACCATTATAACGAATACCGTTCATGAAAAAATTCTCTCCCAGAAGTACAAGGGAATAATAATATCACACGGGACTGACACGATGCACTATACCTCAGCTGCCCTAAGCTTTGCCTTACAAAACCTGCCTATTCCAATTATTTTAGTAGGTGCTCAGAGATCATCAGACAGACCTTCGTCAGATGCGGCCCTTAACTTGCTTGGGGCCGCCGTCATAGCGACAAAGTCAAATATCGCAGGGGTCTTTGTAGTCATGCACAGTTCGATATCTGACGACGTAATTTCATGTCATCTTGGAACTCGAGTTAGAAAAAATCATACGAGCAGGAGGGATGCATTCGAGTCGATCGATGTCGATCCAGTCGCACTTGTAAAGGGTGAAAATATTGAATTATCTGCTCGAAATTCACAATTATCTCTTCATAGTAGAAGAAATGGGATTGAAAAGATTGTAGCAAAACCAAACTTTGACAAGCGTGTCTCGTTGGTTAGATTTTATCCTGGTTTTGATCCTCGAATAATAGATTATTGTGTTCAACTTGGTAACAAGATAATTATTTTAGAAGGTACAGGACTTGGCCATGTAAGTAGAGACTGTATCCCTTCGTTGCAGAATACCGTACGAAATAAAGTTTTGGTATTTATAACTTCCCAATGCATTTGGGGAAGGACAAGTTTAGATGTTTATGAAACTGGAAGAGACCTATTGAACATAGGGGTTATTCCTCTTCGGAATATGCTGACTGAGACAGCTACTGTGAAGGCGATGTGGGCATTAGCCAATTGTAAGAATCCTCGTGAAATTAAGCAGGTTATGCAGGAGAATATAGCCAATGAGATTACTACACGAATACCAATCAAATAGTTGAATAAAGCGTTTACAATTTTTATGTTTTTATTCTGATCGCTCAAAAAAGGATGATTTTTTGGTAACGTTCTTCATGACACAGACAATTCACACAATTGTAATATCAGGACGATACTCTAAGAACAGTAAAGATTTTTCAAAAAAGTTTTTCGTGGAAGAAAACTACTGACCTGTTAAAGGTAATCAGGTCGTGGCGACTTGATAAATCTTGTGTCCACTATATCCTGCGATAGCTTTTACAACTCCCTTCGTCTCAAGAGAGCGTAAAAATGAATTAGCGACTGATATTTTTACGCCTGTAGCCCGGGCCAGAGCTTGACTGGTAATGGGCTTCAGTAGACGTATTGATTTCATCCCCTGCCCTTCGTCCATTAAGACGCTTGATTTTTGTTTTTGTAACGGTTTAGTCGAACTTTTCTTTGTGGTATCTGCTTTCTTTTCTTCTCCGCCTGGACCTGACGATCCTTTGTTCGAGCTAGCAGCTGGTTTTTTCTTTGCTCCTCCCATAAACTCACCATGCCT
>JBAWET010000216.1:0-2760 GCA_049591355.1 Nitrososphaeraceae archaeon | reverse complement strand
AAAGTTCCTATAGAAGTATCAATTGAAACTGGCCAACAAGCTGCCCGACAATGCACGATTAATGCCTTAGCACAATTGAAATATTTTGTCGGAAATCTAGACCTTATTACGAAATTTATAAAAGTGACAGGGTATGTAAACTGTGAATCAACATTCACGGAGCATTCTAAGGTTATTAATGGTGCATCAAATCTATTGGTGGATTTATTTGCAGAGAAAGGTAATCATACTCGAGTTGCCATCGGAGTGAACAGCTTACCCTTAGGAAGTGTTGTAGAAGTTGATTTCTTATGTGAAGTAGAACAGATGGTTTAACTGTTGCCGATCTGATCAAGTTAAGAAAGTGATTGCACATTAACATTTTGGCATAACATGTTACCTAATCACATCGCAGGCTTTTTATCCAGTTGTAATTTTTTTTCCAACTCATTATTTCCTATCAGTGATGATTGCAAAAACGAGCCCCTTTTTAAGACTACAGCGAGAGAATTCGGCTATGCTTTAAGATTGTCAAGTAATACCCCTAATTACCACCTAAATTTGTTGGGCCAAATGTACGTCTGGCAAGGTTTATTGAAGGAAGTTGTTTCATGGATAAATCCAAGGCAAATAGTTATTTGTCTACTGAGTCTTCTGATCCTCACTCAGTCATGGACCGAGTACCTAATTTGAATTGAGGGGGAACTCTGTCCGAACTTTCACACTTGTCTACCTAAGAGAAAAAACATTACTCTCATTTCATCAAATTCAGTGTGACCCTGAGGTTCATACATACTTAAAACGTCCGGAATCGGATGTCAAAGTTCACAGATTTTCAGAATTCAACTAGAAACAAGACATGCTCAATTTTATTTGAATTGGACTATCGCAACTCTCATATTTACCATCAATGCACCAAAAGTATATGGAAGTTTTAGAAGGCAACACTCTCGCAAAAAGCCTTTTTCAAAGGTACTCTGCTAATGCTCGCGATTGGAGATTTGAGATTTCTGTTTCTGAGAGAAGCGGTAGTTTTTTTGACGCGATTGTGAGTAATCCCAACGAGGTTTGGCAATTAAAAATAGATTCAATTTACAAACCAAATCCTTTGATTATTGGTACCAAGATTGATGTCGATCCGATAAGATTTAGCAACGATAAAAATGCGTTTTCGTTCGGATACAGAAAGTTGGATCCGATACGGCTCCAGAAAGCACTGGACAATGAAGAAGTTTCAGATAATGAGAATAAAGCATTAGACTCACTTCTTGCATCTTTAATTACCTCCGTGGAACCGGAAGTTCCAAGACCAAATAACAGCTATGCATACGGTCCATTCATATTTGGCCAAAGTAGTCTCACGAGTGTGGACAAGCACCAAAAGAATATTTCTGAGAAGCTTGCCAACAGGTTACGTGAAAAGTTAAGATCTTTATATTCTGGATATGGTTGACTAGGCTGGTAAATACATTATGCATGACTCGCCCAAATAGAAAAATGAATTTAGGAATAGCAGGTCCAATCACCTACCAGAGGATCAAGAATCAAAATTGTGTTGAGTGTCAAATCTTCTACAACATTTTAGACTAAACCTCCATGGTGTTCCTTTGACCCCAACATAAAACTTTAATTATCTACTGATGCATGTCGTTCCACCAAACAGTGCGAAGCTGATATATCCAAGTGGGCTAACATTAAATTCCATAAGCATGCGTTGTAATAATGCAATATGTAATAAATTATAAAACTTCCCTGTAATTAGGTGATAATTATCACTTTCTCCATTATTTATGGAAAATTCCTAGAAAGTACTTAAATTGTTATAAATATGGTTGATAGTTTCTTCTTTCAGATAACAGACACATGAGTTTCCCTTTTATCTGATCTTTCGCTGCTGAATCCTTTTTATGTAAAACATACTAGTAAAATTTACAAGCTTTGAATGATATGACTATAGCAGTGAGCTAGCATGGAAGAAATGATAGGTGAAAGTATCAAGCCACAGGTAGAAATGATGTCAACCGCAGAGAAGATAAAGGAAGCGTTCAGTTCCCTAGATTCAATCAACCTCCAAAAATTTGATCTTGTATCAAAGGCTATGGCGGCAGCAACCGATTTTGTTCACCAATTAATCAAAACCAGCGAGATAACAGCTAGTGTTAGCATTTCCGCTGCCGAACTCTTCGTCAATCCAAGAACGAGTTATTATCCAGACTGGGTCAAAGGTATTATCGTAATCTCAGACGAAGGTGTGACATTCCATTCAGGCGGATCTAAAAACATAATCACATTTGAAGGGAGAAATGTAATGGTGAAAAGCACAACTGGTACAACTTTTCTAAAAGAGACCATCCCAACGGATAGAGCCAAAAAATTCATTCTTACGCTTCTAGCTGCAGCACGAAGCATGCTAGAAAGCTTCGAAATAAATCCAAACGATGAAACGGAATTAAAGCAGATCATATTAGTAATCAAAGAAATGAAGGAAAGGTTGAAAAAATACTGCAATTATGGTATTTATCATCATTTTGTAATGGTTTTACTTCCGTACCTCACTCGGTTCCCAATCGTTACATTAGCGTTTTTTTATCGTTCTATTTTGCTATTTGGCCTGAACTCGCATGGACTTTGGGTGGGCTAGGCCACATTGCCACTGGCAGAAAATCGCAATAAGCAGATTACAATTTTCAGAGGATCAGTATAGTTTCATGGATAAATGTCGCGAACGGGTTGACATAGTATCCTTAAATATAATTACTGTAGAAAGAGACATTGTATAGT
>JBAWET010000215.1:0-5156 GCA_049591355.1 Nitrososphaeraceae archaeon | reverse complement strand
TTGTTTGTAATGGAATACTCCCCTAAATAATGCCCAATCATCTCGGGCCTTATTTGAACAGCAAAAAATTCCTTGCCGTTATGAACGCCAATAGTTAGATCAACCATGTCAGGAAGTATTATCATATCTCTCACATGCGTCTTTATAGATCCATTAATTTTTCCTTCTCGAGCTAATTTGATGTCCCCTCGCAATTTTCTCTTATCATCATTCATGTATTTTCCAACTCTTTTATCCAGCGATCTTCTTTGACGAGAATTCATTAGCGGTAAAAGTGATTCTATTGACATGTTCTTCAACTGCTCAATAGCATAACCCTTAAACTTAAACTCGCGTACCAAGTATGTTCCTCACCCTTACATACCACTTTTAAATTTAACTAGTAGCAGTATTGATCTAATCAATATTATCAAACTCATCTATTTTATATTCCTAAACAAGCCCCAACCGCGTCGCAAGATCTCTGGCTGCTTCAGGTTTTGCAAATCTGATTATTGCCTTCTTACCGTGTAGGCCACGTGAAATGTAGACTCTATCGGCCTCAGTCTCGTATAACGTTTTCATTGCCTCTAGAATATCCTTCTTCGTAGCATGTTCATCTACTATAAATGTCAATTTATTTTCCCTCTCGATCATGTTGAATGTTTTTTCAGTGATGTATGGGTGTTTGATTATGGGTCTTATATCTCCGTCGTCGTCAATCTTTTCGCTCATAAACTAGTCACCATTTCTCCTACCCTCAAACTTCTGGTTTTCACATCAGCAAGTTTCTCAATTGCATTCTTTGAATAAACAGTCAAACGGATAGGGTTTGCTCCTGGAGCCAGGTCTAGAACACTTAGCTCATCTATTGATTTTACTTCGACGCCTGGCAAAGAATGCCTTAGTTTACATATTGATGATCCTGTGCTCACAACGATGATACTGCTTAACGCAGTACGTTTCGATCTACCGCGCATTCGGCTCTTGCCTGAAGGAATGCGCTTAATTGTCTGGGACCTGCTCAGATCTTCTTGAAGACCCAAAGAATTCAGTGATTTTTTGAGATCAGACGTTTTGATTATTTTTTCGATTTCATTTGAAACAACCAATGGAAAATTTGAAATTTCTCCTGTCCTATGACCACGGCGATTGATTATCTCTTTATTTGCTGTGGCTGCAATAGCAGAACAAAAACCCAGCATTTTTTCCTTCTTGTTTACCTTCTTAGCAATGATTTTCCACGAAACTGGGGGATGGGCAACCCTCCCGTGACGTACACCAGCTACTCCTGCCGCCTGCCCTGCTCTTGGGAATCCTTCTCCTCGCGCACGAGCTATTCGAGCTATTCCAAGTCCAGTATTACGAGACTCGGCACTTACCATTTCCCCCGCTGCTGGGTACCTTCCTTGAGGTTGGTACCTGAGCGACTTGAGATTTACGTAAACCTTCTTTATGATATCGGGTCTGTAGGGCGTATCAAATATTGGTGGCAAAACCAGATTATCGATCTCTTTCCCATCAATGTCCATAACTTTGGTAATCATTTCCTAACAATTACCTCTAAGATTTTGGGTTCGACAATTTTCTTTTGTTTTTTTCTGAGTGGCATTCTCATTTTTATCAATCTCTTTGGAACTCCTGGAACGGAACCTCTTACGATGATGTAATCTCCATTAACTGGGCTAAAGTGGTCAAATCCTCCCTTCGGACCAATCCCAATTTCGCCATTTTCTTTTTCATCCTTCGAAATCAACAATATACGTTTATTGTATTCAGTTCTCTGATGAAAGCCTCTTTGTCCTTGTCTTGGTACCGTATACATGACTACTGCGGGAGATATTGGACCCAGAGTTCCTACGGCTCTCACACTCTTTCTTGACTTGTGCTGTTTTCTCTTTACTCCAAATCTTGTGATTGGTCCTTCTACGCCTTTACCCCTTGTGATTGCAGAGACGTCTATAAATTGGCCAGGCTGAAAGACTTCTTTAATCCTGATTTCCTTACCAAGATTTTCTTTGGCAAATACCAACTTTGATTTAGAATCCTTCGCCGAAATTGGTATTTCCCAAACGAAGGGTTTTTTTTGTGAAAGAGATAATGACTCGGGTGATACTGCAACTACAGCCTCGATGTCACTCACTTTATCTGCAATTGTGTCGATAGTTTCGAGTTTTGACTCCTTGTTGTGAAACGAAGCTTTCCTTACTAAATTCTTATCGCTGTCCTTACCAAATACATCGAATACCGCGCGTTTACCGTATACGGTATTCTTGTAACCCCGAATTCCAATTATTTTGAGCGGAGGTGTAGCAATTAACGTAGATGGATTCAGAAGGTTCTTACCAAAATTTGGAGTTTTTTCTCTATCATCCACAGTCATAACGTTTAAATTGGCAACTTTGAAACCTGCAAAGCCCTGAAGGCTTGGCTTCTCTGACATAGAATTGGGCCATGTCCGAATCCTAGACTCCATACTGCGTGCCCTCACTCTTGGATAAAATGCCATACTGCCCCTCCTGGGAGCACTGTATTTACGATGACCCATGCTAGGAGCAAAAGTCTTACGCTCCCTTTAATAAATTTATAACTTGATACAAAAAAAGCGGAATTTATCGAACCAGTACTCTAAATTATTCTGATAATTGATTAGTGGTACATTGAACAGGTTTTACCTAATAGTGTACTGATTGATAATAGCTAATGTGCCAAGAATAGCTTCTTCAACACGCACAGTTTGTGTTCCTTGATCCGGAAACATATTAATTACGAATGGGAAGTCTGAAATTTCTACCTTTTCTGCAGCAAGAATCTTCTTTAGGCCATTCTTTGGACTTCCGAAGACTATCAGAAGATCCTTTATTGACTTTATCTGATCTGTAAAGAAAGGAGAGTACATTTTGTCTGTAAGATATCGTCCTTCGACTGAAGTTAAAAGTATGTAATTTGATTTTCGGCTATCTAAAAGTCCTTTCAAAGATGACGAGAATTTTGCAGTATAGCCCCAATATCCTGCCAACGATTCTTTATTTATTTCGACTGCAGTAAGATATGGATACTTTGAAATCAGCTTAACCGTCACTATCTTATTGCTAGAAGTGGTGCCACTATATCTAAGAGGTTCATCCATGCCTACATCCACAAACCATACGCCATCTTTTTTGAATATGACCCCCACTCTTACATCACCTTTCTCAATGTCTTGCAATGAGACTTTAGGCTTGTGGTGAGGTGATTTGATGGGCGGAAGCATCCCGGCATACTTAAGCATCCACAATTGTGGAAACAATTGCCGCCTTGTATAAGGAGGAGCATCGAGATATTCCAGTAGCGTCTTTATAATCTTTCTATCTTCGGGTTCACAGCTTATACTTCTATCATTGTAAATGAAGATATTCCGAACTCTGAAAATCGAGCATGCCCGTGCAAGTTGTGAGATTTTCATACTTTTGTCCAGCAATGACTGGGAGTCAATTACAAATGAGTCGGGAATTGCGATGGACAGATCAGTCATAAGGATCACGATTGGATAATGAACCCTTCACTTCAAAAATGTCAATCAGTTCGCCCTCGAGACTATAACAAGTTTTTTTATGTCCTATTTTTCGCACTTATCCGCTCTCTTGAAGCAATTTTTCGATCTTGTATTTCATCATACCTTGGGAGCCAAAGTTCGTTTCGCGTAGATTACCCTTCTTGTCTATGTAAATCGTAGAAGGAGTTCCTTTAAGCCCGTATTCTTCAAAGGTCGCAGCGATATAGGGCCTCGATTCTAGGTATTCTCTAACACGTTTTGTGATTTGATCTTTATCTTTTGGATGATACATATCAAAATCTTCCACATTGGCGCGAATAAATTTCATTACTCTTTCGTCTTCAAGTGGATGTTTTTCCCTAATTAGGAGGTCATTGGCGACCGGAAAGGGGATCGAGTAAGCAAGTTTGTTACCATTTACGAGCTGCCCTTGACTTCTTAATGCGTGAAGGGTTTCTCCAATAGTTTCTCTTTTTGAAATAAGCAATTTTAAATTTTCAGTTGTGTTTTTGTCATAATCTTCAAATGCGGTAGCCAGACCCAATACTGCAACGCCTTGGGTACTATATCTATTGTGTATTTCAATGGCTTCGGGTAGTCCGTAGATAAAGCACCCGGGACAGTTTACCTGAAACACCTCAACGACAACGATTTTATTCAGAAGATCTCCTAGAGTTATTGGTCCACCTTGTACCCACTCAGACACCTGCAAAGAAGGAGCCGTTTGGCCTAATTGGATTGTCACAAATCTCTATAATTTGGATGAATATTTAAATTAATACAAGAGGACTAGGTTCAATTATTTTACGACATTCTAATTATCTAAGTTCAATTGTAAATGTAAAGCAGTGTGTTATGGGAATAATAATAAAATTAATATGTTTTCTTAAAAACGTTACTAAAATAAGAACAGAGTTACTTTATTGACAATCATAACTTCAAATGGTAAAACAGATTATTCGTTATTGTTAAGATGTATCTCCTCTTTTGCTTGCATTTTCTTTAGACAAGGAAGAGTATTTTTCGATCTCTTCTTCTTCAATTTTTCTCATAGTTTTTACTTCCTGATCAATTATTGCCATTTTAATATGTCGTACACCAGTCTTGTCTTCACTTACTAAGTAAATGGATTCTATTGCCAGGACTGCCGCATCACCTATGTTCAAATCAGGCCGGTAATTCTTCTCCAGAAATTCGTTGACTTGGTCGCTACCCGCCCCTATTGCGATAGCATTATAACCGATATACGTACCGCTTGGATCAGTAAGATATAAAGAAGATCCGTTCTTATCAACACCTGCTAGAATTAATGCAACGCCGAATGGTCTCACTCCTGCATATTGAGTGTATTGTTGGGCCATGTCTGCCAAATTCTTAGATACACCCTCAACATCAACTGGTTCATCATAGATCAATCTATTACTTTGAGCAAAGAATCTTGCGTGATCTACTTGGGTTCTTGCATCAGGGATATATCCTGCAGCAGCCACACCTATATGATCATCCACTTGAAATATTTTTTGTGTCACATCAGACACCTGCAATTTTCTTGATTTCTCTTCAACCGCTAATACAACACCATCTTTACATCTGATGCCAATTGCCAAGGTACCTCTCCTGACAGTTTCGATAGCATATTCAA
>JBAWET010000214.1:0-9781 GCA_049591355.1 Nitrososphaeraceae archaeon | reverse complement strand
TTCGAGAGAAAGACTGTATATTCTGTATGGCCTGTGAAAATGTGTGTCCGCCTCAATGTGTAAAGATCTTCACAAAATGATCATATTATAGTTTTTTTCGGTGACTATAAATAGTTACTGTACTTTTTTATTGAGAGGTTATCTAGGAATGTCAGAAACCGGGGGAATCCTGTTCGTCATTTTCATGATTATAGCGTGGGTAATGACGATATATACCCTTAACTTTCATTACCTGAGTTATAGATCCAGACGAAACATAGGCCATGAGAAGCTAGCAAACCAGACTTTAAATTTAATTTCGAATTCGCATTTTCCGGATGTAACCATTCAGCTTCCAATTTACAATGAAAAGTACGTAGCAACTAGGTTGATCCAAGCAGTGTGCAGGATTGATTATCCTAAAGACAAAATGGAACTACAGGTGCTGGACGATTCCGACGACGAAACATCGGAAATAATTGATTCTGCAGTTGAAGCATACATGCGACAAGGGTATGACATAAAAATTATTCGTAGGAACTCCAGAACCGGCTTTAAAGCAGGGGCATTGCAAGAAGGTATGAAGACAGCCAAAGGTGAATTTATAGCGATTTTCGATGCAGATTTTATTCCACCGAGCAACTTTCTTTCAAGAGTATTACCATACTTCGGCAACACCAATATAGGATTAGTACAATGTCGTTGGGGACATATTAACGAAACTTTTTCAGTTTTGACAGGCGCTCAAGCTGTATCTCTTGATTTGCACTTCCTAATCGAACAAAAGGCCAAAAGTACGTCTCATCTGTTTATGAATTTTAATGGAACCGCAGGGATCTGGAGAGCTTCTTGCATAGTTGACTCTGGCGGATGGCACATTGGTACACTCGTCGAAGATCTTGATCTGAGCTATAGAGCTCAGCTGAAGGGATGGAAATGCATTTTTGTAGAAGATCTAATAGTGGATGCAGAGCTTCCTGTTCAAATGAACGCTGCTAAACGACAGCAGTTCAGGTGGGCTAAGGGATCAGTACAAGTTGCATCAAAATTATTGATGAAAGTCATCTGTCATGGAGGGATATCATTGGATACAAAAATACAGGCATTCATTCAGCTGACAAAGCATATTATCAACCCCTTGTTTTTGATACAATTCCTCATTTTTCCTATTTTATTGGTCATGAACTATAAAATCCAATCTTCAGCTTGGTCTCCTGTACTAGGAATAATTATTTACTTGCTAATAGGACCGGCAACTTACATTTTCATGATAAGGAAAATATGGGGAACAAGCTGGAGGAATAAAGCACTACAATATTTATTCTTGATTTTTTTCGCCACTGGAATATCAATTAACAATACCATTGCCGTATTTGACGCCCTGATTGGGAAAAAAAATGAATTCTTGAGAACACCAAAATTTGGTATCGTACAAAAAAATCAAAAGTGGAATAATAAATCCTATATCATTCCATTTACAAAAACTACACTACTAGAAATATTTTTTTCTGTGTATGGGTGCATAGCATTATTAATATCATTCTTTTCAGGCAATGCTCTCCTTATGCCAGTGATTGGAATACAAACGCTAGGATTCATCTATGTTGCATACATTAGCTTCGTGCAATCTAGAGGGAAGTATGACAAAAAGAGATCCCTGCATCAGTTCCAATTTCCGAACGAAAATAATCCCTACACTTCAACAAAGAATGATGGGGAGAGTTATGCAAAAGGAGAGGATGTTATAAATACAAGAAGTTACTCAAAATCATTGGTCCATACTTCGGTGTCTAGACAAAGGGAACCCTCAATGGATAGAAAGCAATCAAAATTAATCGGTATGGGACTTGTATTTTTTGTGTTAGCAAGTGGCATCATCGCTTATGTAGGATACCAGAATACCGTTTATCCGATAGATAAAGCGGTTGCATATCTTGGAAGGGCAGAAACAACACAGACTCCTGACTTGTTTGTAGATTACGTCAATCTTGCGAGACAAAATCTGCCTAGGGAAGGAAATCCCGTGTGGCCTTTTGCGACTGCCAAGACAGACTTTAGCTCAATACAAACCGAACTTGATGCTTTGATTTTACGCGGCAGACTTGTTTCTTATCTGGAACCAAATAGTGCATCTTACAACACAGCCTTGATCGATATGCACAATTCAGTTCAGAAAATTTCCTCAAATCTTGCTGACGCTATTCCATTCATGTACATTAACATGATCAATGTGATTCTTGTTTCTTTGTGGATTTTGATGATCTTGGTGGTAATCAAGTTTGTTACTAGAAGAAAGGAAAGACTTAATGAGTTCAAGTCGTAGAAACTTGAATCATCGGGCAAAATCATTTGGATCCTATTCTATTAAGCAAGAACAGACAGTTCTGAATGGAATAAACGAGTTTACATATCGTGCATAACTATATTTTCGAACCAAGATTCCACAAGAAATACTATCTACATGCAATTTACACTATCAAGGACTGACTTGCGATTATTATGCTCAGTGGAAAATTGTTCTCCCATTCCAGCTATATAATTCCTGCCTCACGCAATTTATTGGGCAGATAGGTATCAGCAAGATACTTGAATCCATGTTTGAAAAAAGCGTCTAATTCACATTTTTCTTTGTGTTCCAGGAATAAGTTTAACTCCTTCTTCCATTGCCGATCCTGAAGCCATGGTTTCTTTTTCATGTCATTAGCTCTATTAATATCTTCATCAGTGGCAGCTAGCCTCGCTACTTCTGGTATATTGTATTCGTAGATATCAGAAAACATCATTCCAAGAACCTTGGCATCAGGAGTAACAAGTCTATCACTATCATAACTCAGCGATTCACTTCCAATTTTGTAGCGAAGTGCTATACCCAGTCCCCAAGGATCCGCATCAGCAAATATGACAACTGGCATTTTCCATCTTTCATTCAATGCCTTGACCATCATCCTAGTCGCTCTATCTGGTTCTCCTGAACCTGTCATTAAAATTGCATTATATTTCTTGATGAATCCAGATTTTCTTATGTTATTCAGGACAGTATCTTTTTCTACCACCATCACAAAATCAGCTTTAACATCAACTATCTCTAGGTCCCGAATGTTTGTTGGTATCAGTTGTGAAGTTGCTCTGCTCCCTAGATTGCAATCAATTAAGTCGCCTCCAACTAAGAGATTTATAGGTCCAGAGATCATACCCTTGGGCTTGGATGTAACAGAAAATTCTTCTCGCGGAACATTTGTCATAAGCTCTATAGCTTTGATAGCATCATCGGAATCTTCTTGACTATTCCAGAATTTCTGCTTATTTTTTTCATCTCCCACGGTACTCAGTGTCGCATAATACATGCCTCGTATGGTGCTTTCCATTTCCTCATCCAATAGTCTTCTTACGGCATTGGCCATTACAAGATACTGGGAAAAAGTCGGAATCTTTTTTGCACTATGTGGTCCCACCTGAACAGTTTTGTTACCTATAGTAAGCATCCTTTTTTGGTCAGACCAGATAGTATTATCATAACCTATTTTAGGCAGCTCAACAGCAGGCATAGTTTGCCTCAAAAGAACGTCATCGGATATGTTTTTCATTATCGCCTTTATTCTAGTAATTACCTCTTGATGTCTCTTATCTCTTGTGGGCATGTGGCTACACTTTTCTTAGCTTAGATTTCCTAAATGCGTCTAAAGTTATCTGAGTACTTTTTTTATCATTCTCGAAGTCTGATTCATGCTTCTCCTTCGTCTCATGCCTACCGCTCCGATTGGGGGTCTTAGCCACAGTTCGTTTATCAGGATAAACTGCCTTTTTTGATGATTTAATGCCTCCGGTAACCTTTCCCTTGGGAGATAACCCCTCTTCTATTTCAGCAGGGTTTGCAATAGCACCTGGATCGGTCGTTACAGCCAATTCGTTGCCTATGTATTTTACAGCAAGCCCGTTGAAAGCGGATGTCAGTTTTTTTACATCGATTCTGATAGAATCGGATATTGCATTTACTATGAATGGAATGTAGAACTTATAAAGTCTCAGTTTATTCTCATTTTCTTTTATCTTCAATTCCCTCCTTATTTGTGCACTTACTTTTCTATAAAGGTCCGATAAACATGACTTCATATAACGCTTCAAATCACCTTCTGCAGCAATGCTTTCCTTTCCTGCCGTTTTATAAGGGATCTTGGTGGAACATATGTGAAAGAATATGTGGATAGGCAAATATTCAATCGCTCGATCCGATCTAGTCTCTGCATTTCGAAATTGCTCTTTCACTTCTTTTTTGGAAATGCCCATCTTGTTTATTTCTACCTCAGAGATTACCTCACGTGCGACGTCAGAGCCCTCATCATAAAGGAGAGGTATTTTGTTAGCGAACCTATATAATTTGAAAGATCCCAAGTCTCCTCCATATGCAATACCGCACTCCACTATTGTAGGGCGGTTATTTATGACACAGGTCCTTGACGAATATGCAGTCAAGGAAGGCTTCAATATTTTAGCAGAGAGTTGTGTGTGGGGACCTGAATCTTCATGAATATCTTTTCTTAGGACAACAGTGTATTCGGAGGTCATACCTGCAGTCAGAATTTTCTCGCCTATAGGACTCAAATGATCGGTATTTGGTGATTGAAATTTTGTATGCTTACACACGTTCACAACTCTAATTAATTCATGTTCATTATACTTATCAGCCAATTTTAATTCCAAACCAGCTTTAACGACAATTTCTCTTGCTTTTTCAGCAGACATCTTTTGAAATGAATTGCAAAGTACTCCATGAAGTGTAGTTTTTTGATATGCATGGTTGACAATAGCCTTTCTCAAAGTCTTCAGATCCATGTCAGCAGGATGAGGAAGCACTTCCTTAGCCGGGTTGGGCATCACCGAAGTCCTTCTTTCGAAAGCAACTACTCCTTCGTCTGATTCAAAATTAAGAACTGCGTAAGGATTAACGACGCTTGTGTGACTTATGTAATCATGAATCTTATTCTTAGTAACCGGAGATAATCTGGCCCGTAACACAGCTTCTACTTTAAAACCAGATTCTCCCTCTATTTCACACTCGGTTTTGTTAACAATCCTTCTTGAAAGTACTATTGGTTTGTTAGTTCCTATGTCTGTTCGAAGGTCGAAGTAAGACTCAGGTTCATCATGTGATTTAGACCATACTCGAAGTGGATGATCTGTATCTTTTGTAGAAAAAGCGGCAATCATTTTGAGACCCACACCAAAAAGACCACGCTGCTGTTTTTCCACATATTTGCCTGACGTAAGAAATGAACAGACCGCAACAGGAACTTTCTCAGTTGGTATACCCACTCCGTTATCTTTACAAGAAATAATCCACATGTCGTTGTCTGGATCTAGAATTCTTAGTTGTAAATAAATAACCGGGAGGATGTGGCTACTCTCGCATGAATCTAAAGCGTTTTCTAGGAGTTCTCTTACGGCCATGTATAAAATTCGCTCACCAGTGAAGCCTGCAAGAGCTGAATTGTCAACGAAAAACTCTGATTCGGCTTTCTTGTCATAACGGATCTTGCTCTTGCAGTTTGAATTTACTTGATGGGAAGAGCTAACGTTCTTAGAGTCTTTGTTTATGACCTCTACAGTTGTCTTATTTTTCAAATATGCAAGATTGTCCTGAATCTAAATTTAACTTTTTTCAATATTATACTCATTACCCGTCATTTGGAGAATTTTAACAATCTGACCCGTATGGGGTAGTGGCTTTTTTCAATTCTACTAATTTGTGAGAGTCAAATTGTATCAAGACTCTTTTCGAGCCTTTTAATATAACAACAAAATCTGAACCAGAGCCTACTATCTGTCCTCCAACAAGATCTCTAAGCTTTTCCATATATCTGATCAAACATGTTTCTCATTAAAGTTTTATTTATTTTTGAACTGAGAATCTCGAAAATTTTTAGTTTACGGACATCATTTTGCTCTGTGTTCTACTGTCGATATATTGACGGTAAATCATGCAATTGAATGGTGATAGTCCTAATTTGCGCAATCGCACGGAGGCAATCCCACCATTTTAGAATCCAGTTATGCTAGCCCTCTAGTTAAGACCTTTGCAAGTCAAATTGATTTTGCTCTAGTGACCTTACAAACTTCCGTCAGGACACCTATCATATCATCATACCATACTTCGAAAAACTATCTGAACGGGTCTAGCCATCGCAATTCACTAATTTTTGTTTTTTTTACAATCACTTCGGAACTAGCAGAACATTATGGTCTGCTTTCAGCTCGAAATTTGGGTACGAGCGTATGCACATCGCCGACATCTCGTTATACACAAGTTAAAGATAATAGTTCCTGTCAAAGATCCTTAAACCGATCCATGGACATAGAAAAAAGGTTAGATCTGGTTAAGAGACAACCAACAGAAGAAATAGTGCTGCTAGATGAACTCCGAAAAATATTTGAGACCGTAAACAGACCCAGACATTATATCGGATTAGAAATCTCAGGTAAATTACATTTGGGAAGCTTGATTTTGACGGGATACAAGATCAACGATTTTTTAAACGCTCAGGTTGAATGTAATGTCTTTTTAGCCGACTGGCACACTTATATTAATAATAAGTTAGATCGTGACTGGGAAAAAATAAAGGAAGTGTCAGAATACTATTCTGAGGCGTTTAAATTTTTTTGCCCTGAAGTAAACGTAATAATGGGATCGTCTATATACGATACCTCTAATGAATATTGGAAGGATTTTGTGAAGTTCTCTAAACACATGACATTATCGAGGACAATGCGAGCCTTGACTATAATGGGAAGGACAGAGAAAGAGAATCTTGATTTTTCGCAGCTGCTGTATCCTTCAATGCAATCTGTAGATATAAGAACCCTTGACCTAGATATAGTCCATGCAGGCCTAGATCAACGAAAAATCCATATGCTCGTCAGAGAGATATTTCCAAAGTTAGGTTGGAAAGTTCCAGCTTCGGTACATCATCATCTATTACCTGGACTCTCAGAACCATCAAAACTGGGGCTCACCGAAGATTCTATTCAGGATTCTAGTATTTCTAGTAAAATGAGTAAAAGTCAACCGTCAAGTAGTATCACTATCCATGATAACGAATCCGCCATACGGAATAAGATCAATAAAGGATACTGCCCGGTAGGAATTTCTCAGAATAATCCTATACTGGAGATCATTCGTTACGTAATATTTCATGAGTTCTCAGAGTTCGAAATCGAAAGAGATAGCAAGTATGGAGGGAATATTACATATATCGATCCCTCGGAATTAGAGACTGATTATCAGGGTAAAAAAATCCATCCCATGGATCTAAAGAACGCTACCTCTCGTTATGTCAACAAGATAATTGATCCTATCCGTAAACATTTTAGTAGTTGGAGCATTATAGATGACCTATAAAAACAAACATAAATTATACGCTTTTGAATTTTTATCCAAGAATCATCCGAAGGATTAAAGAGATGTCAAAATAACTTAAAGTATTTTGGAAAACTCATGTGACTTGCTAATTACCAACGGTTTACTTGTAATACCGACCCAAGGAGTAGTCGGTACAAACATCCTTATTGAAAATGGGAAGATCAAGGCAACGAGGAAATCCATTGACAATGTCCACGCATCTAAGGTGGTAGATGCGTCAGAGAAGTATGTGCTTCCTGGAATAATTGATCCGCATGTCCACTATGGTGTTTTTACCCCTGTGGACAGGGCGGCAATAACCGAATCACGGTCAGCCGCAATCGGAGGTATAACTACTATGATTCGTATGTTAAGGTTACACGGTACGTATAGAAGCATACTGAAGCACCTTGAAGTTAGTAGGAGATCCCACATAGTGGATTATCGGATCCATGCATCCATAATGGATCAAGCACAGGTCCATGAAATGCCATTCCTTACTGGCCTAGGGATCAATTCCTTTAAGATTTACATGAATCTTGGTTCTGATTTCAATCGAATTCTTGCTGATCTCGAACCTGGCAGATCAAATCTGGATGAAATAGAAGTCAATATGACCGATGGTAATGTTTTTGAAATTGTAAAAAAAGGATCTCAATTGGGTTCAGTACTTTTAGTGCATGCGGAAGATCATGTTGAATGTTCAAAGCAGATGAAGGAGTTGAGCAAGTTAAGCGTGACTGGTGGATTAAAATTATTAGAAATTTGGTCGAACTCAAGACCCACATCGTCAGAAGCAAAATCAATTTATAAAATAACAAAGATGGCCAAGAAATGCGGAGCTAAATTATACTTCGTTCATATAGGTTCCTCAGATGCCTTACAATCAATTGTAAAAAGTAGAAAAATGTATAGGAACTTAACGATTTGGACTGAAACGTGTCCACATTATTTGACTCATACTACCGAATATGACAAAATAATTGGAAAAGTTGTACCTCCAATTAGATCAAAGGCGGATGGACTAATGTTATGGAGAGCAATAAAAAATGGTCTAATTGATACTGTAGGAACTGATCATGTTGCAAATAAACTGAACTCGAAGGTAGTGGATCATGATTTATGGAAATCCCTAGCAGGATTTCCCGGCCTTGCAACCATGTTACCCGTAATGTTAAGCGAAGGGGTAAACAAGAACAGGATCACACTTGAAAGAGTATCTGAAGTGTGCAGCTATAACACCGCAAGAATATTTGGAATGTACCCCAAGAAGGGGACAATTAAATGTGGTTCAGATGCAGATTTGACGATCGTCGATATGGAAAAGGAGCAAATTGTGACACCCGATTTGTTACAATCTTATTCGGATTATACCATTTATGATGGATGGAAGTTACGTGGTTGGCCCATAATGACGATAGTTAGGGGCAAGATCGTTATGGAAAATGGAGATGTGGATCCATTATCGATAGGATATGGGGAACATGTAACTACGGAAGGAACATAATTAGAGACCATGAAATAATGCCTCATGGTTTAAAATCCTTCGTAAGTTACTAAATAATCTCCAATTGTAGATCGGAATGGGGATACTGTTTATATTCCAATTATGTGAATGTGACAGATGTTACCCCTTGACAAGCATTATGGAGATTCACCGCCTGAAAAAGTATTTTGTGATATCGGGTGGAATTCTCTCTTCATTAGGCTTGGCACGGAAACAATATAGGAAAGCGGTAGATGATGTGACACTCACATTCCGCAGAGGAAAAGTGCTTGTTCTGGTGGGTGAATCAGGCTCGGGTAAAACTACATTGGCTCGATTAATGCTAAGGGCAGTAGAACCTGACTCGGGCTCGATCATATTTGATGGACATGACATTACCAATAAGTCAGAGAAGGAGCTAAAATATTTCAGAAAGAAAGTACAAATGATTCATCAAGATCCGTACACCTCCCTTAATCCCCTGATGACAATTTTGGACATTGTAAAAGAACCTCTCGATATATTTTGTAAACATTACTCAAATAAAGAACGGATCGAAATTGTGTTAAAAACATTGGCTGATGTTTTCTTGGATCCCGTTATTGAAACATCTGCGAAATATCCTTACATGTTATCAGGAGGCCAACGACAGCGAGTAGCTCTAGCCAGGGCTTTGGTTCTCTTGCCGGAGTTGATTATTGCAGATGAGCCTGTATCAATGCTAGATGTTTCGATTAGGTCTGAAATACTACACCTTATGAAAAAACTAAGCATTGAGCGCGAAATAACTTATCTCTATATAACTCACGACTTGGCTACTTCTAGATATATCGGAGATGAAATAGCCGTAATGTACGCTGGAAAAATAGTCGAAATGGGACCAGCGGAAGGAGTTTTATCAAAGCCTCTTCATCCATATACAC
>JBAWET010000213.1:0-2256 GCA_049591355.1 Nitrososphaeraceae archaeon | reverse complement strand
TAATCAATTCATCATTGATATTTTACGAATTAAAAGGTTCATATAAAACGCATATGGATTACATATGACAACATTGCAATGTACAACAATCCATCAGGAGTGTTTCATATGATATCAATTAGGAATTATTCAAATTACACCTTAGTTACCGAAGTAAAGTCTTGCCTTACGTGTTGATATGAAAATGCAAAATAGACAATTATTTGGGGAAGGTGTAAGGCGGAGCTCTGGCGGAAAAGCCAGAAGATACAATCTACTTGCTGCACGATTAATCGCAGATTTAGTTAAGGGATTATTAGGGCCCCTGGGCCTTGAAAAAATGTTTATTGACATTATGGGAGAGACTACTGTTACTAAAGATGGTGCAACTTTCCTGCGCAAAATTGATGTGGAGCATCCTGCTGCCAAGTTATTAATCGAGGCCTCCAATGCAGTAGATAATGCTGTGGGTGATGGCACCACTTCAGTTGTAGTGCTAGCGGGGGCTCTTGTAGAAAAAGCGGAGGAATTGTTAGACATGGGTATTCCTCCAACGATAATTTCTGATGGATACCTAAATGCATTAGACATGGCAATTGAAATTCTGAGGGCGATTTCTGTAGAATCCATTAATTCAGATAGAATGATTATGGAATCACTCGCTGGCACATGCTTAGCTTCAAAAGCGATCTCTCACATTGCCGAGGAAATGAAGATAGTTAGACTCATTGTTAATGCCATATGTCAAATTGCTAATTTCTCGAACAATTACGTAGATGTGGACGATATAAAGATCGAAGAAAAAATGGGGAATATTTCTGAAACAGAGTTAATTAATGGAATAGTGATTGACAAGACAATTGATAATTCCTCTATGCCCCACATCGTTGAAAATGCACGAGTTTTACTATTAGACATTGATATTGAAAATGAGCAGACCAAGGCTGATGCACAGATCAGCATTTCAGTTCCAAATGACTTAGGACGATTTCTCGAGTACGGAACCAATAATACACTTCAAAAGATTCAATACGTGGCAGATTCAGGAGCGAATGTTATTTTTTCACGAGGAGGTATCAGTCCACTGGCCCAGAATTACTTTGCAAAGAAAGGCATAATGACAGTGCGAAGAGTCAAGGAAAATGACCTGCTATGGCTCGAGAAAGCGACGGGTGCTCGGATAACCCGAGATCTCGACAGGATAACTAGTGATGACATAGGTTTTGCTGCGGAGGTTTGCCAAAAGTTTGTTGGAGACGATAAAATGGTTTTTGTTGACGGATGTAAAAATCCAAAATCAGTAACATTGCTTTTGCGTGCAAGTTCAAAGGTAATACTGGATGAATTTCATCGTGCGGTTCTCGATTGTTTGTACGTTTTGAGAGACTTTGTGGCAATGCCAAGAATTGTGGCAGGCGGCGGTGCAGCCGAGGCAATAATTTCCCATCTAGTTAAAGAAAGATCATATCTTATTTCTGGTAAGGAGCAAATTGTTATTCAAAAATTTGCCGAAGCAGTAGAAGAAATTCCATTAACTATTGCTGTTAACGCAGGAATGGATAGAGTAGATACGATGACACGGTTAAGAGAAAAGGTCTCCTCTCAATACAATGTGAAAAATGAAAACTCACGAAAAAGAGTTCAAGCACACAATAACAATTATCATTCTTATGGGGTCAATGCAATTGAAAGAAAAATAGACAATATGATGTCAAAGCGAGTAATGGAGCCCCTGATGGTCAAAGAGCAGATTTTGAATACTGCGGTAGAGATTATTACTCTCCTGATTAGGGTAGATGATGTCTTGATTGCAAAGCCAGTGATGGATACTCATACCCATACACATGCAGATGGTACATCACATTCACATAGAGATGGGAATAAGGTTCATGATCATTTCGATAGATTGGGAAAACAACAACGTCCGATGCATCATTACTACTAATCCGGATTAGTAGAATACTGTCTGCAGATTTTAGGCTGATTCACAAGTGAGCAGGCGTGTAAAAAACTTGAGATGTTACTCACTCCATCTAGAGTGATAAATGCGACGGCAGATTTCAAAGCCACATTAAATTTCACAAAGGTTAGTTATCCTAAAACGATAACCACATGATCGTACCTATTTACATCATAAAGTACGCCTACTAATATCACTATGTATCTATCTAACCTTTTTCTTACTGTTGAAAGCCAAGGGCAAATCGAGTAGTAGGAATGGGTTTCAAAAGTACAAACATTTGCTTTGGTATGTTATGGGTAACTAAAGCAAATTTA
>JBAWET010000212.1:0-10362 GCA_049591355.1 Nitrososphaeraceae archaeon | reverse complement strand
GAAGTAATTCATTAGACTTGCTTAATTCTTGCACCTAAAACGACCTGCAAAACCTGCTTATCTTGCGACAATATGTCCTAGTTTTCGCCCATTTTGATTTTATTGCAATGAAAGAGTAATTTTAAATTAGAAAAGTTAAAGAATTTTAACAAATTATTATATCATTGTTGTCATAATTTAAGTGTAATTGCAACCAAATAGGATCATCTTAATAACTATTCATTTATATATAGATCTAGGTATGCATTTTCATTCAAGAATGTTATTTACCATAATTTTGATTTGAAATGAAAGAAATAGACTTCCTCAATCAAATATGTCTTGACACGCTTTACTCCAACAAATCCGTAAAATACGTGGGTGTAATTGATAACAATAGGAAATTACTTGCCGGGAAATTCAGAAATGAGCTACAAAATTCTATGATCAAGAATCCTCCAAACAGGTATAACAACACTAAATGCTGCTCACCAAAATTCTATTTCGATATTTTAGGTTTCTCTAACTTTGAATTAGTACTTGGTTCAAATGTAGACCAGCACATATCTCTCGAATCAGATACTATGGAGCTAGTTGTGATTCCACTGACGAGTCACAAAGATAAATATCTGTGTATATACCTTGAACCCAAAATTTTAGACCAAAAAATGGTAGCTAAATTATCAAATATTTTTTGATAACCATTGCTCTTAATGTTTGTACGCAAACTAAAGCTAAGTGGTGACATTCAAGTGAAGATCATATTTTAAGTAAGGCCATAACCTAAGATACAGGATGCAACAGTGAGTGGTTTCAGCCCCAGGAATCAAAATCGTGAAAGTGATGAAATAAGAGTAAGAACAAAAACCTTATTAGATCTCTTTAAAAAAAATTATTTAGCTAGTAAAAGTAATGATTTTACATCAGACGCGATTGGAAATATGCTGGTATGTCTATCCACTTATGAAAAGATATTTGAGGGTTTCCTTCTAGTATCTGAAAAGCGAAAGATGCCGCAAGAAATGACTGACGGGTTTGTCAAGTGGGCCACTGATCAGTTAGACGAGCTAAGAATAAGCCTAAATGGAATTTATGAAAAGAGGGATATGAGGTAGTCATAAGTACACAAATTAAAAAAATGATAAAGTTCGGTCTTCAGTTATTGTTCAACCCACCCCTTACAATTTAAATCAATAACTTCCGATACTACATACTGCTGATTTTGCGCCGTCTGTTGTCAATCAAATTCAAATAGCACTATGTAAAATATAGCATTTAAATATTCAGGATACATAAATTTCGGTGAGAATTATTCATGCTTTAAATACCATGTAAGAAACGGTCAAACCTTCTAAACCTGACCAGATTAATTAGTCAATAACTTTTTTAATTCACTTCGGGCTTTCCGTCTAATATGAGTTTCACCAAAGACCAGAAATGCAAATGTGGGAACAAAACCTTTCGGGTAGCAAAAGATCCTATTGGTCAGGATAACTTGTCCACATTTCACATTGCATGTGCACAGTGCGGAGAACATTTCCACAGTTTCAAAATCTGATTTCGTAGTTAATAAAAAATTGTACATCATCATTTCTTACCCATTTCATCATGGATGCATTTTAGCAGTCAACCAGATTTATTCTTCAAGGTTAGGTGAAAGTTTTCACGAAATGTCTATTAGTTTGCCTAACTTTGATATCCTGTATGAAATTATTCCAAAGTTACAAAATCTTTCTGCTTCTGGCAATAACAATCTCTGCTTTCTGTCTCCTTGATCCCGAAAGAGGTTATGCTCTTTCATCACCAACGGGGAAACTCGGAATAGAACCTCAGCCTTTGACTAGCATTTTTAAGAGTATTCAAGATTCTGTGGTTCAGATAACAAGGCCGTCTCCATTTCCTCCTGCAATTCCTAATAACACCGACCAGAATAATACCGCTTTAGGGTCTGGGTTCATTTATGATATAGAAGGTAGAATAATTACAAATAGTCATGTCGTTGGAGATTCTAAATCTGTGGATGTAATGTTCATAAATGGAAGTAGGTATTCTGCGAAAGTAATTGGCAAAGATGTATTCAATGACATTGCTGTTTTGGAACCTGTAAATTTTAGTGGACCGTTCCAACCGCTACGAATGGGAAATTCTTCAAAACTGGAAGTAGGAGATCAAGTGATCGCCATTGGTAACCCATATGGATTGGCGGGTTCAATGACATCTGGAATAGTGAGTCAATTAGGGAGACTTATGACAGCTCAGGGTACTTCTTTTGCAATCCCAGACATGATACAGATAGATGCTCTCATTAATCCTGGTAACTCTGGAGGACCGTTAATAGATCTAGATTCCAGAGTCGTTGGTATGAATACCGCGGGGATACTGTCTGAAAATGGAGGCTTTTCGGGAATCGGACTCGCTATTCCTTCGAACGCAATTACTAGGATTGTCCCATCAATAATTGAAAAGGGAATTTTTAGTCATCCGTGGATGGGAATAGCCGGACAGACCTTGACGACAGATTTGACTAATCTTTTTCAAAATCTGAGTGGGAAATTCCAAGGTGTGTTTATAGAATCGCTCGTGAAAGATAGTCCTGCGGATCGTGCCGGAATGAAAGGAACACTAACGGATCAATATGGTCAGAAACATGGAGGGGATATAATTACTGGTGCAGATGGGAAGAAGATAATCTTCATTGATGATTTAGTTTCCTACATTGAAGATAACAAGAAACCTGGTGATCAAATAACGATTACAGTTCATCGTGATAGTTCCGATCTTGATCTTAAGATGAAGCTTGGTGAAAAACCATTCCCAAGCGTAGTAAATAAAACTACTTCACCAGAATACCCATAATTGAGAAATACCAGTTTAAATAATAAAGATTCTGATGCATTCGTTAGAATTAGGATCCATACTACCATGCACGTGGATACAGGCGTGACATTAGATAATCGGATATCTCATACCAAGAGATTAATTTCTTGTATTTAGATATCACATTACAATTCGAATAATTTTATTACGAAGAAAGTCCGACTGAGAGATTGTTCTCCTGGTTTTCAAACTGGCTAATTAATGTACAAATACAAATTGAATTCCAATACTCCCTACATACAGCGATGCTAAAATTATGCCTGTGCCTATACCTATACTCCTCCTTGACATTAAACCTAGAGCAATCAATGTTACAATAGTAACGAGTGATATTTGAAAAAGCAATAATGGAGTTGGATGTATTGAAGTATAAAACCCTCCATGAAGCATTGCTCCGTAAACGGCAACTGCTAACAACAAAGTATTATTTAATATCTTGGAACCTAATACGTTGGCAATGGCGATAGATGCGCCATGACCGCCCTTTCTTGCCAAAAGCATCAAGGAAATTTTTTCAGGCATCTCTCCGGCTATCGGACTTATTATTACAGCTAAAACCACTGCTGACATACCTACGTCTGCTGAAAATCCTTCAAGCGAATGGATAAAAGGTTCGGCCCCAACAGCAATTCCAATGGTGCCAGCCACAAATATAATAATTGATTTGGCCATTTGCCTATCGATCTTTATAGGTCTCCTTAAGAGGGGGTTTACTTGGGATTCTGCCGAACCTCCTGCTGTTTTTTCTGACTTGGTGGTAGTTGGCTTCTCCAGTTCCCTATGGGATTTCTCCTTTGCCATTTCTACGAATGCCATAATAATATATGCAATAAACATACCAAGAAAAATTACGCCATCAATGTAGTTGTATCCATCGAGAAAAATAACTGCACTAACTACTGCGGTAATTAAGAGGAATATTTTGTCTAACTTGAATGCAGTTACATCAATAGATTTAAGGGGTATTTTTGATAGTTTTGTAGTAGCTATTAGTAACATTAGTGCAAGACCCAATGTCATCATTAATAAATTGCTTCCTAATCCGGAGGCTATTGCGACGCCGTATGAACCACTTGCCGCGGCGTATAATACAATAACAATTTCCGGAAGTGTCGTGGCTACACTCAGAAGGGTCCTTCCTACAAACTTTGCACCATATCTGAATGAAAGATGTTCCGCTCCATAGGATAGTAGCCAGCTTGAGAAGGTCAGCTCCGCAAGCCAAAGCAACATCATCACTAGGTTATTACTGTCCTCCACCAACCGCAGAACAAGAAAGAGAATAAAATAGGGAATATAAATTAAGACATTTTCTCGTAATCAAAATTTCTTCCTATATGTCTTGCATATACTGACTCGGATCAGAAGGAACCAAAGAAGATGCTACACGGTCCGAGTCACGAACGAAAATCTCTTCAAACTACGACCACCTAAAAGTTGGCTTAAAGCAATTATGGGTTCTCGATTTTTATGCTTGTATTTCCATTAGCATTGAACTTGAAATAAATTGCTGGGTCATTTTTCTTGTCGGACATCATTTTAGGTTACAGGTATCTTACTGGTATGTGGCAGCGGTATTTTTAAAGTTACAACGCCATTTACATAGGTAGCTTTGCTGTTAATATTCTCTTCATCTGTGATGGAAATTGGTAAAGGTATTCTTTTTTCCACTTGCATCGGCCTTTGCATATAATGAACTGTCGTAAAATCTAGTCCTTCCGCAGTTCTTTTTGCCTTGATGGATAAAATGTCCTTGTATATGCTAAGATGAATATCTTTTTTCTGAAAGCCTGCTAAGTCAATAACTACTATGAGTTCTGATCCTTCTTCGTAAACATCCACAGGAGGCATAACAAATTCATAGAACTCTCTTGAACGGTTCCCGATCTCTTTAATAAACTCCTTAGCCATGAATTGACCTACACCCATGATATTGGTTGCTACCGTTCCTATAAATTCTTTATTTTTTTGGATCTGTGTGTCTAACTGAGGGGAATAGTTAAGTGCACGCTTAGAGGCAAAATGATCTTTGCTTTAATGTTTACAATGCATATAGAATATTCTAAACAGATTAGATGTCACGGAATTAACCAATCAATAAATAAATTCTTCAGATCAGGGGGAATTGGTGAAAAACGAAAGAATATGAGAATTACCAAATCAATAGTAATAGTACATCGCGTACTATGCCTAATTTACGCCCAGCTTAATCTTAATCTTAATCTTAATCTTAATCTGATATGGTCACTGCATGATAACCCGTCTTGCATATAGGGCATGACGCATGATCGCAAACACATTCAATGCAGAACTGGTGTGCATCGTAGAACGCACATATGCTATCAAAATGAAGACAATTTTCACAAACAACATGCTTGAGACAAGGATCTCTCAAGGTAGTTCCGATTGTCAATAATTGTGATATATAAACGCCCTATATATGATTAATGTTTTTTTGAATCTGAGTCATACTTTTCTACTTATTAGGTTGTCCATTCCTTTGACTCATGAAATATGTATCGGAAATCTTCTACCTTTCACCGATAGCATTTTTTAAGACAATTGAAATTATTTTTCTTGTGTACTCCCTCCAAGTTCCAAGAATTGATATGCTTGCAGGAATTGAACTTTATTCAACCAAATTTGAAGGAATCGGAGGTCATATTAAGGATAGGAATGAAGATTTCGAAGTTACAGAAATCTTACATACTTCAGTATTCAAAAAATTTTCCAAAATCAAGACCAAAAAGAATAGGTTTCCGCTTTATGTTTTAGAGAAAACTGGATTGGATTCGAATCATGCCCTGATTGAGATCCGAAAAGAGCTAGGAATACATGTGCGATTACTTGGCATCAAAGATTCAAAAGCAGTGTCGTTACAGTATTGTACCAGTGAGCAAGATACTATCCAAAATGTTAGCACAAGACATACGAAGCTAAGGTTGCTTGGATATACAGAGGAATCTGTCAGAAAATCCCACATGGTTGGTAATAGATTCGATATAAGAATACATGAAACCAACAATAATGACATTTCAGATTTTTCTGAAGAATGTCGTTTCATACCGAACTTCTATGGCTTACAGCGTTTCGGAAGTGCCCGATTAGTAACACATTTGGTAGGCAGACAAATCCTTAAGCGAGATTTTCGAGGTGCAGTAGATTTGCTGCTTTGTTATACCACCGAATACGATACAGAATTCAGCAAGGAAATAAGAGAGAAGTGCCAGGATCCACAAAATTATCAGTCCGTATTGCGAAATATGCCCCGAGGAATGGACATAGAGCGGCTGATTTTGACTGCGCTTGTGAATGGAAAAAAGCACATTTCGGCCTTGCGAGAGATACCAATCAACATTAGGCGACTATTTGTTCATGCCTACCAGGCATATCTTTTCAATAAGTGCTTGAGTACTGGCATAAAGGAGGGGGAAAATGTTACCGAATGTAAAGTCGGAAATTTATGTTTTGAGATTGAGGATCAATCCAATTTAGGAAAGTTACAAAAATATGTTGATAGCATGAATCCTGATAATGTGGTTCCAGCCACACAACTTGCTGGTTACTCGCTGCGCAAGTTCAAGGATAGATTCGAAGAAATACTGTTTCGAATACTATCAGGGGAAGGCTTGACGCCCAACAACTTCTTCTTAAGAGAGATGCAAGAATTGAGTGTTGAAGGGGGTTTTAGACAGTTACCTCTTATGGTAAAAGATATCGATTACGAAAGGACTGGAGGATTAAAGTTTAGGTTACCAATAGGTGCGTATGCGACAACACTCTTACGAGAACTAATGAAACCATCAAATCCGATTAAGGCCGGCTTTTAGGCTAGAACGACAAAGATGGTTTCCAGATCTAAAATTAGATGATGGAGTTTAGAAGTTAGATGATTGAAAGAAAGGAAATACCTCGTATACACTGATTCGCTATCATAAGTTGGCTTCCTGCTAGCTAGATACACGTTGTTCGACCTGACACCAAAATCGAATACTATGCGCAATTTGTACCAAACATAAATATCACTAAATACACCTTATTTTATTTATGCTTGGCAGTAGAGACTATCCGAAGCTAATACAAGATAAATTGATGCAAATTTACTCTGCTGGGGTTAAGCATAAACAGTTAGATTCGGATACGATTGATGTAGCAGAGGCAATCCAATGCAATAGATTATCTTATTATGAGAGGACCGAGCCTGAAAATGATGTCCTTCCCCAGATAATTCAGAGAATTTCAAAACTAGGCTTTCGAGATGCAATGGGAAGTAAAGCTGCAGAATACAAGGTGGAAAATCTAACTTTAATTGTGACTCCTGACCTAGTTTTTGAAAAAGACTTCGTCGTCAATATCTATCCTGTTTCGACTCTTCCCGATTCACTTCTTCCTGGGGATATGCTCTATACAAACGCATGTTTGTTTGCTCTTGACCGGGAAGTAGGAGTAGTAGTCTATGTCACACCAGATGGACAACAAACGCAATTTTTTGTAGGAAAAAGCAACCGAATGTTTGAACAGGTCGTAAGAAGGGCAAGAATTCTTAGTATATTGCTGGGCGAACGAAAGACGCCAGTCATAGAGCCAAGCCAATATTGTCTTACTTGCAAATACAATGATAGGTGTTTCCCGCAACAAAAGGACAACAGCCCCCAACTACTGGAAGGCCTCTTTGGTTTGGGCAAGAAATAGCAACAGGAGTATTGCCGGTATCATAAGTGGAGGCAGCAAGATTACCCAAAACAGTAAGAGAATGATTGTGGTGCTTATCCATTGTTCTGAATCAAACTTCTTAATTACCTCTGTTCCCACTATAATTCAGGAATTGGGCGATAGCCCTAAATTTTTCTGTTGATTATATCTTCTACTTCTTGCACCAAAGACTACCCCTCCTAAGATAACAAACATCAATGCTGTTATTGCATAAGTTATCAACAGATCGGCCATGCACAATCTTTGCTGGACTAGAATATTTCTGTTTCTCTTTGAGACTCTAGTGTGAGAGCAGAAAAAAGGACACGTAGACAGAAACTTCAATGGACAATAGACCTAATGGTTGGATAGACACTCCTCAAGGGAAGGTAAGCGAATAATTATTCTCTCCGCCTGATGACTGAAAACTAGAAGTTTGCTTGTAAGAAAATGTCCCGTTTATAATATAATGTTGGGTGTTCCCTACAGTATCATCCAAGCTAGTTTCACTTGGACCTTCTCTTTCGATCACTTTGCTATCCTTAAGCATTATGCTGCCATTCCCGACAATGGGGAAAATGTTGGCTTGGGAACCCACAAACCCTGTAGGTTTTTCGCCAATGTCTCCTGAAACCATTCTTCCAGAGTTGGTATATAAATTGTAAGAAATAACTTCTAACATCACAGTAGCTTTGTTTGGATTAAGAATGTCAAAGATGACATTCACTTTTGCGCGAGTCTTATTTACAGGTTCCACGTGAACATCCTTAATTGAAACAACTAAGGATCTTGCATCTCGCATTGCCTCTTCATTAAAAATCTGTTCACCCACGTTGACTGATGGCAATTTTAAATCCGGCAACTTTACACTTGAGAAATTTCCAACGCTAGGGCCAAAGTTATTGATAACTAAGACTATTCCCAAGATCGTTATTATCACAACTCCAGAGGCAATATACACAACCCTTCTATTCAATTACTTAACAAAGAGTTACTGTGAAGGTATAATAATTTATGTTTAATATGCAGAAAAATTGATACAACTGCCTTACGCCAGATATAGTGAGTTATAAGATTTCCACTAATTTTGAGTCATAGTTACCCAGAATGACTTAGATGAACGAATGACAAATTCTGATGACTTATTTAGATGATGGCTAATTCGAGTAAAGACCAAAAAATTATTTAAAGAATAATTGAGTGGGAACTGTGATTGAAATCCGAAAATATTTCTTACGACTTCTGAGCATCCCAGATACATGGATGATTTCAACAATGGATTACTAAATCTAATGATAATCTCCAAAATCAATTCAACTGCGGACACTGTAAAAACTGAGATACTTTTCAACATTCATCAAACAAATAGCCAATGCGAATCATACGAAGTTAATTACAGTCAACAAACCTTGTACGCCAGAGTTGGGGCGATGGAGTTTACTGAGCAGAAAGTATTATCCTCATTTGTGCATAGGAATGACCTAATGATCGATAATACAATAGAATCAATTTCGAATGAATCTGTCAAAATGCTAGATAAGCTGGCAATGAACCCAGTAAAAATTTTGTGAGATGTAACGGACGCTCCAAAGAGTTGTTGTCCATCCCCTCTTTTTTCTGTATTTAATATATTTATCGAGTCGATCATAAAACCCATCTCGAAGCTTCATGAGATGACAGCTTATGTCAAAAGACAATTAGTATTAGAAACGTTACTATGAAAAGTAGATTTACTACTTTTGAATTAATGGTATCTGATAAAGTGATCATATTAAGAGTAATACCTTCAGAAAAAAAACTCCCCTCTAAGTATTCTTTTTGGTGAGTCAAAAATCTCAGATAGCATTATTGCGCTGATGTCGCAAACATTGGGTTATGGAAAATGATTTGAACTGATGAGATTTGATAAGTTGAAAACCCTATAACCCTAGCTAATGGCATTCACAAAGATAAAATTAGTAAAAGAGTTTAGAGACACATACGGATTGATAATTTCTAATAACCTCCAGAATCCAAAAGTGAAGCCAAGAAGAGTACTGATACCGAAAGTATGACGGTTGTTCTACCCAGAATCATTATTCTTGATCTTACAGTACTAATTTGTCCTTTATCCATTTGCCGCATGCTTAATTTTTGTTCTGTATCCTTGTTGATTGCCTTGACATGAAATACATATACGATTATTATGGCCACTACAAGTATTATTTTGATAAGAAGGATTATTCCATATTGGGATTGCCATAAACTTTCTGGATTTACCCAGAATGACCTTGCATTGTAAATCCCGGTCCCAACTAGTATCATGAAAGAAGGAATTGCTAAATTATTGAACCTTCTGCCAAACTTGATCATCAAAAGCAATCGTTCTTCCGTATTAGATGTTACATTCTTAAGAGCGGGAGCCAAGACAATACCAATAAAAATTGAGCCTCCTACCCAAATTGATGAACAAATAATATGCACCCAAGTCACTAAGGCCCCTTCAAGAGACATATCATTCAACCAGTAAATTGGTTGCCATATTATATGTTCCAATTTTTACAATTTCACTGACCTTATCAATTAATAGCCGAAGTAAGCTATTTTTGTTGGTGGACCGAGACAGAGTTTGGCGCTCGTAGACTAGGAATATATTTGAGACACTCCATCTCACGTACATGTTTTTGAGCGCAAGACGAGTTGTCTTGTTCGGCGTAATTGCAGCAATAGTGGCTGTTATTGTCTTACTTCCAGCGATCCTTGTTACTCTGTCTGGACAAGGTATAACGGACATTAAAATATCACTAAACAGAGTTGAAGAAATGAGCCTAAATG
>JBAWET010000211.1:0-2180 GCA_049591355.1 Nitrososphaeraceae archaeon | reverse complement strand
GGTCTCGGGTACTCACGTGAAACAACTATCATTTTATTCGCTTTACAACTTACCGCTGTACCAACTAGTGACTTTCCTCTGATTGGAAGTTTGCCGTGGAAAGGGCAAAGTTCATCTTCGCAAGTCCTTTTTGGGGGAACGATTGTTAATCCAATATTTTTCACCATCATAAATCAACTCATTATCGAAATATACGATCTTCTGGTTTTCCTAACAATGAAGAGCCCTTTATAAAGTAAACGCCATTAGATAGTCGCAGATTCATTTCCAGGATGGATACTTTGGGTATCGTCTTGGGCTTCTGCTCATTTCTTATGACAAAAGTATTCTTAGTCTCGTGGATTATCATTCCGTCACACGACTTGGGAATTCTTGGCGATCCATATTCAACATGAACCTCCAAACCGATAAATTCGTGTTTTAGAATGTTCTGGATTGTCCTCAATTCAATTCACTCTCTTTCTGCTTATCAAGTACAGATAACGAGACTGATCCATCACGCTTGCGCATAATTGGATTGATAAATTGGATCTGTTCTGGCAATTCATTTCACTTCTTTACCGATTTTCTTTCATTAATTATGGTAATGATACGTGCGATATCTCGTCTTGTCCACTTTATGTTGCCGGTTTCCTTTTTGAGTGTACCTTTAGCACTCTCTGATTTTAACTTAGATAGATCAGCCTTAAGCTCCACAAGTTTACCTCTAAGGTCTTCATCATTAAACTCTCTTAAAGTATTTAGTTTCATCCTTCCCACGGATCTTTCATCATTCCTTAGATTCTGTTTCCTTTACTTCATTAGAAGCTTCTTGTTCTAATCTAATCGCATCTCCACTAGCCTCAATTTTACCCTTTTTATTCTCGTCGATTACAGTGATGGAAGAACTCCCTGAAACTGGTACTTCAACTTTGGTTTGAGGTAAGATTTTATCTGCAGG
This sequence comes from Nitrososphaeraceae archaeon, assembly GCA_049591355.1. Taxonomy (GTDB): domain Archaea; phylum Thermoproteota; class Nitrososphaeria; order Nitrososphaerales; family Nitrososphaeraceae; genus TA-21. The sequence goes on along the minus strand of JBAWET010000211.1, from coordinate 1,240 downwards.
CGGGGATGCAGGCTTGACTTCAGGAGAAGCAATTCCTTTTTCCCCTTCAAGGGCATACTCTTGCGCCACATTAACTTCATCTAGAAGTTGGAAATCTCGCGGCAAATCTTCTTTCAAGGCTATTTTTAGCCTTATTCCCAATAAGCCCATTTTTGTCAACACTTGCGTGATGCTGGTTCTAACAACTTTATCTGCTATATCGCCGCTCTTTGGAACAACACCATTAGTATGCTTTTCAAAATGTGAACGTTCGCTTCTTAGCTTACCTGATATAGTTACCTCTACGCCCAAAGCACCAGCTTCCATTATCGTATTAATAGTCCAAAGCGCTGCACGTCGAAACGCAGTTCCTCTCTCTACAAGTTGCCCGATTCTATTTGCCATTATCTTAGCATTTAGTTCCGGTTTTGTTACTTCCATTACAGAAACTTGGGGATTACTCAAACCGAATTGCTGCTCTAGCCTCGCGGTCAGATCCTTAATACCTGCACCCTTTCTCCCTATCACAAGACCGGGACGAGTAACAAACAACGTTATTTTGGTACCTATTGGAGTTTTCTGGATCTCTGAACCTCCATAACCTGCATCTTTCAATGTGGCATTTAGGTATTCATCAAGTTCCATCATTTTATAATTATTTTTCATTACATTTTTTACAGCGCTCATTCTTTACCCCTCATTATCCTTTTTTTCATTTGAATTATTCCACCGTATGCCCTTCCTGAGCAACGATCTCTATATGTACTAATGTATCTATCTTTGGACTAGACCGGCCCATTGCTCTAGGTATGAAGCGTTCCAGTTTTGTTCCTTTGTGAGTAACACATGAAATGATTCTCAATCTGTCGAGATCCATACCTTTATACTCTGCATTTGACTCCAAATTGTCTAAGAGTTTTAAGAATTCAGTAGAAGCCTTCTTTGGAAATCGTCCTGAAAAGAAGCCATCCTTAATGTTGGAACGATGGGCCACTTCGTTATTGTATCTTCTAAATGGAACTGCAATCTTTCGGTCAATGACCTCTTCCAGATAACTCCTGGCTTTCTCGACAGTCAAACCCTTTATTGCAAGCGCGATTTCTCTAGCATGCTTATGGGAGATGTCAGTTTCTCTTATTGAAGCGCGAACATGCTTTGTTTTGTTAAACTTTTGAAATGAATAAGAATAGGAAGGCATCTGAAAATCACTTCAATGGTACATACAGGCTAGATCGTGAGGCTCCGACTCCAGGGGCGCCAT
>JBAWET010000210.1:0-12238 GCA_049591355.1 Nitrososphaeraceae archaeon | reverse complement strand
ACTGTCAACTCCCCATTAGTTTGGGCGGACAATATTTCTTTTGCAGACTTCAATTCTCTCGGAATTGCATTGTCATGCCACTCAACAAAGTTCAGCTGAACGATCGGACTATAACTTTCATCTCCTGGAAATCCAGTGGCTACTGGTAATTGGAATCCAAAAGGGCCTCCTCCTCTGATTCCATTTACGAATTCATAACCTTGCTGTCGAACTAATTCTGGAATTAATACTAGGACAGGTGCAAAATTTACTATGTGGCCTAGATTGTCGGATATAGAACTAGCTGTTTGATTGTCAGATGAATCAGTTGCGATAAAGAATGCTATTTTTCCATTTACATATCCTTTCGACAAAGGAAAAGAAATGGTGGTCGGTGAGACTGTTGTTGATTGAGCGAAAGATACAGCTAAATCAGTATTCAGGAAGAGTAAGGATAAAACAATAGCTATTACAATGAAGTATTCTATCATACGGGAATCAGGTGTGAGTACCTGGACATAAATTGCTTACTTCTCTCAATTTGAGGTGGCCGTGTGACAATTTTGTGAAAGTAATCGGCCTACTCATGTTAGTTAAAGTTGTGCCTCTACTTGGGCAATAATCAGCTTCAATTTTCATTGTAGGAAAGGTTACATGATTATGAATTACGTTTACCATGAAGTCATGGTCTTTGAAAAGATACTACTGCTAATTATTATTATACTTGGTCCAATTATATTTTGAGTTTAACATCAATTGGCCAATCTAGATATGATATCCCCCAGGACCAGTTCTTGCATCGACAGGGTGAATCAATATAAATTTACTAATTCCGCGTCCTCCAACTCAAATTTCGTGAATACAAAATCTAGCTCTCAATCGAATTTTTCCCTTGACAGGCAAGTACAAGAATTAAAGGATAGAGTACATCATGACGCTGAAAGAGTAGACGAAGCTTTCAGGGTTGGGGTAGAGGTCGAGGCTTGTTTACTCGATGAAAAGGGAATCCCAGTGACTGCGGAACCATTAATCAAAGAACTTGCAGGAACTACATATGAAATCGATTATGAATATGGTGCCTGTCAATTTGAATATAAAACCTCTCCCGTAGGAATGGATAACCTTGATTATCTCAACATAGTATTTGAGCAATTTATAGAAAGTCTGGATAGGTTCATTAAAAAAGCATACAAAGAGAAAGAGGTAATTCCTGTCTTTCTGGGCGCTAATCCTTCACCTGAAATTATGAAAGAAGGTCTAATAACTAACAAACCCAGGTATAATAAATTGGCTGATTGGCAGAACAGTCTTCCTGATGTTGAAATAGAAGGGTACAACTTTAGAGCAGCGTATGTTGCAACAGCAATTCAGGGCTTTCATCTTCATCTACAAGGAAAAAATCCAAAGAATACAACCATCATGTTCAATCATATATTAAACATAATACCTTCTGCAATTGTCCTTGGAGCGAACAGCAGACTTTTTGCCGGTCGAGTATATTCATTGCATGAACCAAGAATTCACCTATACGATCAATCAGAACAGCAGAATTCAGGATTCCCTGCAATTCCCAGATACCTTGATGGAATAGGAGATTATATAGACTATACTACTTCACGGGAACCAAAGATAGCGAAAGATTATTTTGAACTCGAGAAAGAACGACATGATGATGCGCGAATCCGAATAGGACCAGATTCCTATCGTGTAGAAACAAGAATAATGTCGGTTCAGCCAACCTCAAAAAGCTTAATGGCAATGGCAGAATTCTTTATTGGCTACTTGAACAGGGCTATTCATGAAGAAAGGGAACTACGACCACTTGCTACTTTAAGAGAGGAGAGAATGGCAGCAGTTCGTTCGGGTTACTATGCCAAAACTCATTTTAACATTGTAGATACTATAAAAGCTCAACTTGACTTTGCTCGCAAGGGTTTGTCTGATTTAGGTGTCAATGCGGAATTCCTTAATATACTAGACAAGAGAATAGAAAATAGAAATACTCCAGGAGAATACGTAGCAAAATTGTGGAGTAAAAAGTTCAACGGGTCAGTCAACGAAACGATATATGAAATTATCTGTGACATTTGGCAGAAGACTAAAGATAACCAACCTATTACGTAGACAAGAAACTTATTTAATTAGATATCCGATCATAACATATCCGTACATTCTTAAATTTCTGTATGCAAGGTAAATATTATAATTGTCAATAACAATACCATAAATCTGGTCCCACCAAATTCTTGTTACTGACCATGTTGGTTTATAATTTCTTTGACCCTTCCAACAACTCCGCTTTCTAGTAAGACCTTTATCCCATGGGGATGGACGGCGGAAGGCGTCAAGACATCTTTAACTACACCTTCAGTCAGCTTTCCTGTCTTCTGATTATGTTTTTCAACTATTCTTACAATGGCGCCGGGTTGTACATTTTCTTTCCTTTTGCCGTCTAGCACGATCTATATTTAGCTTGGAGATTATTATGTTTTTGATTATATTTTTTATTCAGGTTACTCGCTAGGATAACCCTCTTAATACAGACAATAAGATCCATGAATCGAAAATCCTTATGCAACTTTTCATATGTTTTCTTGTTAGCGCCTATTCAAGTTTTTACCAGAATCTAATCACATTTGGATCAAAATAGTTAATTGTTTTAAATAATGAAGTAATTTTAAGGGATAATATTCCAGACTTATAGCGGATTGCAAAGATTCATGAGGTCAAAAAAGCCTTCGTACTTGGAAATTGTTAGAGGATTTTTGATAGTTATTGACAACTATTAAGACAGAACATACGGGTCAAATCCTGTAATATGATCTACGTAACTAGGTTACGGTAGTCTTTAATATAACATTATCAGAGTTAATCTCAATGCAAAGCACAACAAGGAGAAATTCGCCAACATTGATCTATCTATTCGCTGCATTAGTTATGGTGGGTGGAGCGATGACAACCACTTTATCTATAAGCGTAAATGCGGCGCCATATTCCGGAAAGTGGCAAGATCATAAAGGCTGGACATTTGGGCCTATAGCAAGTATTCAGAACAACAAGGAAGGAAAACCGGCATGGGTTCTTTCAGGACATTGGGTTACGAACATAATCAACAGCACCAAAGACAGTTTCAATCAGACAAAGCCTGCAAAGTTTGATGCATGGATTGACATGGTAATGTTAAATGGGTCTGCTATGCACAAACACAAGATATCTAACTTCTCTCTGACTGATGCCACTACTGACATTTACAAAGGAACAGTCACTGTCACAATGAAAGACGGACCAGTTAAAGATGTGCCTGTAGAGATCAAAGTAATGAACAATCATGTAATAACCATATCTTTAGATGCAGCAAAGACGAACAACCACTTTGGTGATACACCAATCTATGGTACGATATTGACAAGACAAGATATCGGTAACATGATGGGTATGATGTCTCAAAAAGGAAACATGACCATGATGGGGAAAGGTAATTCCTCATCGTCTTGGTAGTAATCTCATAACTGGAAAAAATTAAGGCAGAACAAAATTCCATCTCCCTCTCCATTTTTTATTTTTGATTACCTAATTAATAGATACTCGGATCTTATTTAATCGCTAATATAACATATGAAGATCACAATCAAGGAGAACGTACTGGAACCTGAGTTGCTATGACAAGATTCCAATTATTAGGACCAACATCAAATACCGACGGTCAATTAATAATAAATCATTAAAATAGTTTCATAATTGTTACTTTATGAAACACGATCTTTTTGTCTTAATAAATGTATTTATAAATTCGGTATATAGTAGATAAGTGAGATAAAGTTGAAGCGAGAGGTGATACGAGTTCTTAAGGCACTTGAAAGAATGGGTGAAAAAGAATTTGTACCTTCTATTGGTCCAGTCAAGGGTAAGATTTTAGCGAAGATTATCCGCAAATATAAGGCAAAAACAGCCTTGGAGATTGGAACATTGTCTGGATATTCAGCTATTTTGATAGCTAGCCTCTTGCTCGACGGTGGCAGTAGAAAAAAAGCGGTTGTAACAACGATTGAAATAGACAAGAAAATAGCAAGCGTGGCAATGAAGAACGTACAGAAGGCAGGTTTTTCAGACAAAATAGAGATCATAATTGGCGACGCATTAGAAACTATTCCAAAGCTTGATCACAAATATGATCTTCTATTTTTAGACGCAGCAAAAGACGAGTACCTAAGATATCTCAAGCTAGCCGAACAAAAGAATCTGCATAAAGGTTCTATAATAGTAGCAGATAATGTGGGCGTATCAGAAAAGGAGATGTTAGATTATTTAGAATATGTAAGAAATTCTGGGTACTATAAGAGTGAGACTATTGAAACCGAATTAGAATTTACCCCAGGTGTTAAGGATGCGGTTGAAATGAGCATTAAAAACGTATGAACAAGGCCTACACTAATACGAGTTAATGAATAATAATAATTTATTTTTTCATTAGATGACAATTTTGATTTCGATGATTATTGCAAATAGATCAATAATGACCTATCAGATAGTCGTAATCGGGAGTTCTTATTGTAGCTTAGTGTATTCATTTAGATTTAGAGCAGTAGTTTTTGTATAATTTATATTAAATCATATATTAATCCTTAATCAGTTGGCATCGAGAGTACTTAGTAAACTGGTCATTATATCGCTTTTTGCTGCCTTTCTTGGCAGTAATGCTATTGTTGTTTCAAATGCACAATTGGCCCAGGCCGACAATAACGAGCCAATAAATGGTGTGGTTCTGAAGGGAGTATATGTAAATATGAAACAGGACGATAATGGCTCACCTTCAGCGCCATCCAATTACATTGATAGTAGTCTTAAGATGATTTCTGAGGCCGGATTAAACCATGTCAGATTTTTATTCTATTGGGAAGCCTATGAGAAGAATCCTGAACTTTTCATGAAGGAAATAGAGTCGGTAGCCAAGGCTGCTGACAAGTGGGGAATAAAAGTCATTTACGACAATCATCAGTGGCACACATCTTCGTGGCTTGAGAGCAAGGGAACGGGTTTCCCGTGGTCACTTCTCCAGGGTAATTCCAAATATGATAAGGGTGGCGGCGGTAACACTCCAGATACAACGGCAAAAGCGTTCTGGAATGATTGGTGGAATAGGTCAGTAAAAGATAAGCAAGGAAAAGACGGATGGACACTAATGGCCGCTTTTCTCAATAAAATAGTTAAGGTGGTAGATAATCATTCAAGTACCTTAGGTTACGAAATACTCAGTGAGCCGCATGTTGATAGTGCCAATCAGTGGTCCAAAATAGGCGAGTTCAATACATTCATGGTTGGAGAATTAAGAAATGCAACTCAGAAAACTATTGCATATAGTATGAACGTACCCGTTGACCTTAACAGCGCGATAAATATTACCCCAGAAAATTTAGCAAAGATGGGTCCTTCAAATAAGGAAAACGTTGTATTCAAAATTAGCGTATATGGAGTTCCCAACAGAGACGCATATCAGAAAGAAAGATTTGATACCTTTTTAAAAACAAGCAACTTGACTGGGATACCGCTATACGTCGGAGAATGGAATAACGTAGTAAGAACACAACAAGGTGGAGTATTCAAACTCAATCCTGGTTTAAGCGAACTGACCAAAGACAATGCTGGTAAGATACTTGATGCGTTTAAGAAGGCTGGCGTATGGGGGACTGCTTTTTGGAAATGGGATTATAATGATGCAGATACAGCGAGCTTTAACCTTGTTATGAGTAATAATGGGAAATTAGTACCGACCAAATACTTGGACATACTTAAAACTGCGGTAGCAACAATCTTTGGAACCAATAATAATAATAGTACATCTGCTAGCTGACTATGAGATGAATAATGATCCAGTAAATTTTCTCATCATTTACTTAATTTTAGGACTACTTTATATGACAGATATTTGAATTAATTCAAACGCTGGTTACAATTAGAATTTAGGTTATCTAAATGCCAAGCTTTCTATTTTTTGTAGAAAGTTTAGTTCATTTTCCTTTCGTGTTTCAGACTTTCATGGGCCAGATCGATCCACTCGGTGATTATTCTTAAATTCTGGCATTCAAACTCCGCGGTCTGTATTATTCCTTTATCTGCTCAGAAAGAGGATATGGACACTGACTTCACTCAACGTTTTGCTCAATAAGGCACCATCGAACAATATAGATTTATCACTATAAGACAACTTCCCACACATTTCACCAAGTTTCGGAAATTCAATTAGTAAGTCTAAATGTAATGATAATGCGTTTTAATATCATGAGTTTAGTAAGGCTAAATGAATGATAATTAACAAAATAATCGCGGCAATATCTCCATTACCAGTAATAATTCTTCTCATTGCCAGCACATTTTATCCGACTGTCGTTGAGATGGTGAGAGCCGAAACAGGCACTGCGAATGATATATTCAAAGTAATCCTTACAATTATTGGAACTAATAAAGCTGATACGGGTGATGTAGTTGCCGTGGTCACGGTCAATGACCATTCACGCGTTAAATTCTTTAATGTTCTCAGTAATGTTGCGGCGGACGATTCGCTATCTGAGGGCGACACTAGTAATAGCTCTTCTGACTCAACTGATCAAGGTAGGCTAATTGAATATGTGGCAACATTTCCCAATGTAACTGTTAATACTGGAGATGGATACAAGGCATGTGCCCTGCCTCTCAAGACTTTGAAAATAATTTGCATAGAAGGGAACAATTCTCCTGCAAAGCGACCTGAATTTGTAGACTTATCACTCGGCTCAACAGGATCAGATAAAAGCCAAAGCAGTTCTGATAGTTTTACGACCAATCAAAGTGCAATGATTTCTTCTTCAGACGAAACAAATAACAATCCTGATGATGAGAAACATAAAAAGAAAAACGACGACAAGCTAGCCAATTCGGCTAACAGCGAGAACGACGGAACTGCACCTTTCATTCCTCAATGATTGAATTTGATTAGCATCTACCACTAATACCCCCAGAATATAGTTTTTCAATCATAATAGGCTTACAGGCTTATTAGAAATTCGATAATAAATTCATTCCTCGTCAAATAGTAAACTAATTTAGGATTAACCCTTGGGTTGCTAAATGAAATTACGCTACATTATATAACACATTGCTGTATAATACCTTGAGTCATTTGGAACAAAATAGTTTTCCCATGAGGGAATGGCATGTTAAACATATGGAACAAACTCTTGTCAAATTTGTCACAGGTTTGTCAGAAGATGCATCACGGTGGCAAAAAAGACTGAACAAGAAATATGGTAGAATTGGTAGAGTGTCAAAAAGAATAGAATATGACATAAAACACGGTGTCACGAATAAGCAAGTCTGTTCATTTTTGCAATTAATAAGAACCGAGCCTTCTTTCTCGGAAGTTAGAACTCATGATGGTTCTATGGAAAGGTTGGATGAAATACAAGCATATTTCAAAGAAACATCAGAATACTGTGCATATGATGATGCATGGAAACGTTCTCTTACATAAGTCCATTAATATTTGGGAGGGTTCGGCACCAGTAGTTTGAAATTTTCAGATGTAGGAATATGGAAATTTATTGGTAAGTAAACATCACTGCATCTATATACCTCCATAAGAATGGCTTCCTTAAAAGCCGGAGTGGGAAATGTGAGAGAGTTGAATTGGCCGGGCGACTAGCCTTCTGTTACAATTAGTGTACACCAGTGCGACAATATGCTGATTTTGCGCTTTAACCTACCCCAGTATGCACATAATCATAGCAGAATATTCGTTTACCGTTCCAGGAATGAAGACAATTTCATGTCCCTTTGCCCTAAGTATTTTTGTGCACGCTTCAATACTTGTTTCTCTTCCTTTGATAATATGTCGCCAATCATTTCCTTAAATTGTAGAGTATTAACAACAGCTTTCCCACCATAGTGGTTGTTGAAATATCCTCTCAGAATTGCAGTTTCTAATTGTATTTTCTTGACTTTTTCAACCCACGGTTTCAATTCCTCTCTAGAGTAAAGATAATTGTATCTGTGATGGACATTTCTGCCATGCCATCTAATAAAAGAGTGGTTAGCTGTGACAATAACTTCCGATAGAAATTGCAACCTGTCTAGCGAGGGAGAATCTGTCATGACAGCGGCGATGTTATAATGCTTGAGCATATCCCAAGGTCCTTCAGTTTCCCAAGAAGGGTGACGAAACTCTACAGCATAATCATAACCAGCAGGTAGTCTATCTAGAAATTCCTCCGTATTCTTAAAATCCCTAACTGTGAAGCTTGGAGGGAGCTGAATGAGTATCGCACCCAATTTATTTGCCAATTTTAAAGGAGATATTTTTTCCAGAAACTCCTCAAGGGCAGAAATGGCACCTGACATTACATTCAATCTTTTGACATGTGTTACTGTTTCCGGTACTTTTACCGAAAACTGAAAATTATCAGGCGTTGTTCGTGCCATCCCCACGAAAGTTGCTTTAGTCATCTGGGTGTAGAACTTTTCATAAAATGTGGAGTCCATTTCAGCAGTATTAAAAAATTGTGAATAATATGCTAGCCTCTTTGTTTCGGTGGATGGATAAAAAACTTTGGTCCAACCTCCTTTTTCAGGCTGGTCAGGATAACTCCAACCAGAACATCCTATAAGTACTTGACCCATGTCGTCCATACATGCAATATTAGTTGCATTAAATATATCGAATTATCATGGGTTATTGGAGCTCCTCTACGTCTCGTTGTTTTAACACGCGTTATTCCGTTAGTTAAGAATTTATTGTAACGGGCCTTTATCTATTCCATCATAAATGTCCATACTTCTCTAATATCCATAAGAAAGTTGAGGGGACTCGGGCAGAGATTGAAGCTGTATTTGAATGAAACTAATCTCGCTTCAAGGATAAGATGGTTTTTGGTTCAAACAAAAGATTCTAGTCTCATCAGACTGATAAAATCGTTAGGCAGGAGATTCCTTAAACAAAAAAAGTTAAGCCATTTAGATTTAACTACTAAGAACGGTAGACAAACGTCAATACGAAATGGAAGTAGACAAAGCTAAAAATATAACTAATTATCTCCGATATTAAAAAGTGCAGTCTTTATCCAGCATAGTATCACGTTCAACCTTCATCTTTCTAATTTCCTTCCTTGCTATTCTAGTTTCTGTTGTTGTATGTTCCGGCGATGTTTCTTCAGTTTATGCCAAGAAGCTTAAATCGTATGAGGGAATTAGTATAATTGAACCGGGCTTAACATTTCAGCCTTTAGTCTCTGGGTTTGCATTTCCTACGGGAATGGCATTCGTGGATCCTGACAATATCCTAGTTATAGAAAAGAATACGGGAAGGGTAATCCAGATTAGAAATGGCACTGAAATGAAGGAACCATTGCTTGATGTTAATGTTGCAAATATGAGTGAAAGAGGCCTGCTGGGTATAGCTATTTCACACAATAATAACAATATCAGTGCTCCTCCTTACGTATTTTTATACTACACCGAGACTGAGGATAAAGATGGTACTAAAATACTGGGTAATCGATTATACAGGTATGAGTTGGTTAATAACACATTAATTAATCCAAAATTACTTTTGGACCTTCCATATTTACCTGGACCTTCACACGACGGCGGCGTAGTGAAGATAGGTCCCGATAACAAGAGTGTATATCTGGTTATTGGTAACCTTAATTTTATGCAAAATGAGACATATATGACAAAAGCTCAAAACGTCAAGGACGGACCAGCACCTGATGGAAGAGGAGGCATACTAAGAGTTACCTTCGATGGCGATGTTGTAGGTGGAAAGGGAATACTGGGAGATTCTGAAATGCTTAACAAATACTACGGTTATGGGCTGAGAAATAGTTTTGGAATTGGTTTCGATCCGGTCACAGGTAATTTATGGGACACTGAAAATGGACAGAGCATGAATGATGAAATTAATCTTGTGAAACCGGGCTTTAACAGCGGTTGGAGAGTTATTCAGGGTCCATCATTTCTCCAAAAAGACTTTGATAAGAAGGCTTTGGAGGATTTTGATGGAAAAGGAGTTTATAGGGATCCAGAATTTGACTGGCTTCAAACCATAGCTCCTACTTCAGTTCTGTTCTTTAATTCTGATAAGATGGGCAAAAAGTATGAAAATGACCTATTTGTAGCAAGTGTAAAGAATGGGACAATTTATCACTTTGATTTGAATGAGGCTAGGACACACTTGGACCTTGATGGTCCACTTGCGGACAAGGTAGCAGATAATTCGAATGAATTACAAAGTATCATATTTGCAAACGGATTAGGGATAATTACTGACTTAGAAATGGGACCAGATGGCCATATGTATATATTAGCAGACTACCATAGGGATGGGACAATATTTAGAATAAATCAAATCGTTAATTCTACCAATGTCACTAAATGATCCAGCATTATACGAAGTAAATGAAAATGAATAAATCTCAAAAATTTGTGATTCTTGTATCATTACTTATAATATCGATTCTATCATTCTTGTATTCTTGGCATTATGTCACTCCACTATTCGCTAGAGCAAAGACTTCCATAGAGGGGCCATCTATCAATGATACGCACTTGACATCTCAATTAATAACGACTGGCCTTAAAGCGCCAACTGCCATGACATTCGTTGGTCAAGATGATATACTGGTTACAGAAAAGAATACAGGAAATGTTATGAGGATTATGAATGGAATAACTTCACAACAACCTTTACTTCATGTCGAGGTAGCAAAAAAAGATGAGAGAGGACTACTAGGAGTAGCAATTTCAAAAAATACCGAAGCTGGAAAAAGATATGTCTTCTTATACTATACGGAAGCTCAGCGAAATGATCTGGGAGGCGTTACCCCAGACCCTGGGGGCAATCGCGTTTACAGATATGAACTTGTAAAAGACAAGTTGACAAATCCTAAACTTCTTCTTAACTTGCCAGCGTTGCCTGAACCGCGACACAACGGAGGTAAAATAACAATCGGACCAGATAATAGTCTCTATATTGCAATAGGTGATGTCGGGGGGTCATTCGTAACAAAAGATAGCGAAACGAAAGCTCAAAATTATGTGAATGGTTCGGAACCTGACGGAAGAGCTGCTATCATTAGGATTACCCAAGATGGTAATCCTGTCGGTAATGGAATAATCGGTAGTGTTCCCATGTCAAATCTGTATTACGCATATGGGATAAAAAATAGCTTTGGATTTGACTTTGATCCTGTAACAGGAAAAATGTGGGATGCTGAAAATGGTCCTACTTTTGGGGATGAGATAAACTTCGTGGATCCAGGATTTAACAGTGGTTGGGCAAAGATTCAAGGCGTTTGGTTTGTGCAATCGCAGGAAGGAGCAAAAACTGAGCCAGGAAAGGGTGAAAGAGTACCTGAAAATCCTCAGGGTCTTGTCGGTTTCGGAGGTAAGGGCAAATACAGTTCTCCAGAATTCACGTGGGATAAATCGGTGGCTCCAACTGCTCTCAAGTTTCTCACTTCAAGTAAACTCGGAGCTCAATATGCAAATGACATGTTTGTGGGAGATGCAAATTTTGGAAATATATATCACTTTGGCCTAAATCAAAATAGGACAGGATTAAGTTTGGATGGTCCTCTTGTGGACAAGGTAGCTGATAAAGTTGAAGAACTTGGAAATATTATTTTTGGCAAAGGGTTTGGAGTAATAACTGATTTGCAAGTTGGACCTGATGGCTACTTGTATGTCCTTGTCTATGACAAAGACGACGGAAGAATATACAGAATATCGCCAGCATAAAGCACTGAATTTGGATTCTATCATATAGTTTACAGCGGTCATATCCTGAAACGGTTCTATTCATCCCGCTTTGTTTGTATAACTCGATAGTGTGGTTGTGGAGAAAATGTATAACCAGAGCTTAATATATTCCCAACAGAATCGGGAATTAACTCATCTAATTAATTTTATGTCGGTTGACCATTGGTAAATGCAATCAAATGCAACACATTTGGGATTAAAGTATTGCAGTTCGTGAGACTTCTTTTGTGATGAAATCGGTAATCGATTCCCTATTCAAGAAATTATCGTTTCACAATCATCATTTACCGAATCACCTTCTAATCCGATAAAATCATGAACAACATCATTTCCTTTCCCACATGTGAAAATATCTTTTCCTAAACCGCCTATTAGATCATCGTCACCATCGCCACCGTAAAGGGAATCATTTCCATCGCCGCCAAAAATGCAGTCATTCTCACTTCCACCGTACAATATGTCATCTCCTATG
>JBAWET010000209.1:0-6261 GCA_049591355.1 Nitrososphaeraceae archaeon | reverse complement strand
TTCCATACCATTTAAAGAAACGTTTTAAACCATCTAGATATAGGTTATATGTTCCAATCCATTTATGAAGAGGGTCTACAGACTCAGATTTTCTTAAAGTATCCAGAAAAGTTGTTATCGTTTGATTTGATGCATTAGCTAAGTCTATCCTTTTGAGGAGTTTGAAAGTATTGGTGATATAATCAGGGGATGCATTAAGCTCCCTTATCAAATACTTTTGGTATTCTTCAAGTATCGAATTGTTGTCCTCTAGCTTTTGTTGCAACATCTACTTTACACAAATTCTTTCTAATAAACCATACTTTAGATATGGGTTATTGCACTACAAACCATAGACATTGGGCAAAAAGAAAGGCAGATTGCGAGAGATACTAAGTAAGGCACTTTATCATGAGGATATCCATTCCTACACTGTCTCATACCGCGATTTCGAGAGAATAGTCCAAGTGTCATTGAAGGACTTTCTTTGCATTTCGAATAATCTTGAGACAATCCCAATAACTAGGATAATTGAGGTATGGAGAAATGATGAGATGGTATATAAGAAAATGTCAAGTATGCCCGTGCAGCCATAGAAATTAGAAACACTTGTGATTAGAAACGGCTCTTTATGATGAACTCACTTCGAATCCGTACTTTTGGAACTATATATCAAGATACTGAACAGATGGTCTTTCATGTTATTCGATAAATAATAAACAGAAATTATGAACATAAGAAATAGACTAACGACAGTAATGTTCCATATTAGGAATAAGTGATTTTCATAAGAATGTTTTTTTGCTTTGTTATCAAGAAGTTTGCGACAGCGTAAATATATCTTGTTCAGAAACAAATTCTCGATAGAAATATGAGGCACAAAAACTTCGCCATGTTCACCATCGTAGCCGCAAGTATCATAATGACTCTAGGTATTTTGACAATACCTGCGTTTGCTGATAAATGTGATAAGAACGAAGATCGGAATTGTAACAATTCAGAAAAGGATCAAAAATTGAGCGCAACGAACGACTGTAATATCAAGAATCACAACCATGATAAGAGTCACGACAATACAAATCTGAATACTGACGATGGCCTAAGCTGTATTAGTGATCTTGCTAATAAGAATGATGTCAATTCAGGTTTACTTGAATCAGACAGTGCTTCTACCGCAGAATTGAAGACATCAAGCGTAGGAAACGAGAGTCAAACCACAATCTCCGGGAATGAAACTCAGTCATCGGGCGAGACGCAAACGTTTGCGTTACCAATGTGATTGACTAAATATGAATGGGATTCGTGTCCCACAACATCATTTTTTTAAATAATCCTTTTTTTACTGGACTTCGAAGGTCTAACCTCCCTCATTACGATCCAATTACATGAGAACCATTTCAAAATTTTGCAAATACCACCCCTGTGGTAATAACGAATTTTTATCTTTTTTTTCTCCTATGCTTGTAGCATAGCGCCAGATTCTGGAGTCCCTATCGGACACCACAAAATTTTTAATTTCTTTTAAAGCTGCCAACTCACTCTTCATGAATTTATGAGAAGACGATGCTCCATATCTGCAGGAAAAGCTACATTTGCAGTCAAGCTCTAGATTTTTTCGTCCTTCTGTGATAACTGGATATGCCTTACATGCTAAAGGTCTCGACTCATAAATTTTACAAAGAAGACCACCATGAGGGGAACGTTCGTGATTATTTAAATTTAAAAATGGACAATAATCTCCATTTGGGCTTTGACCCATTAGTTGATATGCCAATATTTGTTCAGGCCCGTCACTTGGGGCAGCAGTACTAATTCCTATTCGAGGTAATATACAAATCTTGATTTTTAATTCACTAGCTGTTTTTTCAATGGATAACTTCTCTTTGGGAAGCAAAAGGACGCCAATTTTTCCATATTCTAAAGAAGGGTAATACTCTCTGTACATACAGCAGTCAGAGCAGCCGTTCACACACCGGAAGATTCTAAGCATATGAAGATTCCTTCACTTCGTTAATAATCTTTAAAACTATACTATTCAGTGGTATTTCTTCATGTCGTAAAAATTCTACTCTGTAAACATACTTACTCTTCTTTAACAAATTGAGCTCATATCCCGCATTTTCTACTTCCTTATTTTTGGATTTGTTAGCGTACATTGCAAATCGAAGAATGATCTTATCTTCAAATCGAGTCTTAAACCGCTCGTAATTCTTGCTTTTGGGGACATGTTTTATGAAGCCCATTGAATCCTTTAGTAACAAACTTGAACCTTCGTGAAAAAGTATAATCCAATATTGATCTTTTTCTTCCACAAACTGTAATCTTATTTGATCGTCTGCCCATCCATCAATTGTTTTATTCCACAGTCTTGCTGCTGCTATGTGGCTACTAAAAAGCAGTAACACATTCATATAAATATCATGATATCTATATCCTACTCCAAGGAATTCAGAAAACCATTTATCAGGGTTTGTACTCATGATTTTTGACTAGCTGCAACGAGGTACTCTAGTACTGAAATATATCTCTTGGGAAATTGTATCCAGTCCATGTGATCAATATGCACTGACTAGATTGTCTCGGCCGACAAATATTGAGTATTCATTTGCAAATTAGAGTCATGAATGTAATTACTGATTAAACTTTGATTTCCTACTCTCTAAACCGGATCAGAGAATATTGGTGGGTATAATACAGTGTAATCGAATTTAAATTCGAGTGGCAAGGGCATTTGACATACGTGCACGCCAGATGTTCTACAGTTTTTCGACTGCTTCAATGTGACATTCATGACCCCTATGTTTTTTGTCAATTTGTTCAGCCTCTTCCTTGGTAATAGGGAATTCTCCATTCTTAAGGAATTCCTCCCCTGTCTTTTCAAGAATCACCATTTTACAATTATCGCAAATGAGCTGCTGAATGATATTTTTCATCTTCGGACCTAATCTTGCATTTTTTAAAACATCATATTTAAACGCTGTTAGCTACAGATCTTACCCATGGAGAATACTTTCGATTATTACAATTCAGGAGACCCAAGTATTATCGTTTCCTCTTATCTTCCAAGCACAATTTGAGCCTCGGTCCAATAGATGAGGGAGATGAATTCGGAGTCAAGTCAGCAAATCCCAAATTAACTAACTCCAGTGAACCGATCTTAAAATCAGTTATATCTGTACTTCAATTTTGTTACATTTCTGCGATAAAGAAAGTAGGTCAATGCTACCAATAGGGATCCAATACTGATCATCATAATGTCAGAAAATCCATTCTTGTCATAAAATACGTTACAGGGAAATTCCCCACTTGTACACCCAAGAGTAAAAAATGCAATATTCCATGTAGAATGGGAAACAACAGCAAACCATCCTTTTCCGCTGATCCAAGTTCTAAAACTCAAAAAAATTGAGGGGATAACAAATAACCAATTTGTGTATGCAAGAGCGTTCAGCTGCACTGTTGGAGTATTTAAAATATGGATCATTGCCCAAATGATCCCTCCTGCCAATACTACGATGTGGCTACCTGTAGCATAAAGAGGGATACCAAAAAACAATGTTTCTTCGATGGGACCAGCAAAGAGTACTGAAACAATGGTAATCGGGATCGAGGGTTCATTATAGTCCCTTATCACATTCTGAATCAAAAGAGACCCAGCTGCCAAAAGTAGCACACCTATCGCGTGGTAAAAGAGAACCATGATAATCAAATATGGTACTGTCGTCCTACGATACTTTGATGTCCATCTCAGGGGATGGAAGTCCTTCATTAAATCATTAACAAGAGAATGCAATGGCGATTCTCAGTATTATTTGTGCCCAGAGAAAAACTTAGCGTTTATCACATATTTAACACATCTTTGATATATTGACACAATCGTTGTAATACTTTGTCCGATCGTCTGGTCTATAAAGTACTTGTCATTCGACCCTTAACTTGTACTTCAAAGGAATCGGTTTTTGTCCAATTAGTTCTGATTGAGTCGTTTTGTCTCTATATTCTTGACATGTCCTTCAAGATTTTCGACTGAATAGATAGGGACAGAGCAGGTAAAATTTTGACATACAAATGAGTACTCTGAAATCTTTTTGATATCCTGCTCACCGACTTTTCCCTTAAAGTACGAGTATTTCTGTAACCGCTCCAATTCCAAACCTTCTTCAATCACAGCAGATATCGAATTCGGAATAAATTGTCTGTTCAACCATAGAGCCATAGACGAATTTACGAGCTGATTGGTAGCGTTGGCTCTCCTTACAATACAGATTTCTACAGGCGGCTTTACCTTCAGATAAAGTGCAGACAATAATTGTCCAAAGCCAAATGGATTTTCGATGGCAGACTTGGATATCAACTTTATTAATTTTGTTGCTTTGATAAGATAATCCTGTTCCTGAGTATAGTAATGTAATCTTAGGAGATTCGCCGCAGCTACTGAATTGCCGCTTGGTATTGCAAGATCATAATGGTTTTTTGTTCTCAGAATGAGCTTTTCGTGATCATCTGAAGTAAAGAAGAAATCACCCCGCTCGGGATCCCAGAAATGCTTTATCATAGCATTAGTATATGATAGAGCCCTCTCCAAATATCGAGATCTTGAATCCACTGCGAAGAGATCTAGGATAGCTTTGATGTAGAATCCATAATCGTCCAAATACCCGTTAATCTTCGTCTGTCCGTTTTTGAATACTCTATATAGTCTGTTTCCGCCGTATGCGAGGTTATTTTCTATAAATTCAAATGCAGTCTTACATGCTTCTAAATAGTTGGTATTGCCAGTTACCCTATACCCATCGACAAATCCTGAAATCATAAGACCATTCCATGACGTTAATACTTTCTCGTCAGTTCCCGGTCTGACACGGGCAAGTCGAATTCCATATATTTTATTTATCGAGTCATTGATCCTAGATGATATCCATTCCTCTGAATGACCATGCCTTCGCGAAAGTTCTCTCATTGTTGTTTGAATATTTAGAATATTACTTCCCTCAAAATTACCTCCTTGAGTTATGCCAAAATAATCGCAGAATAGTTGAAAAATTTCAGCATCCACAATTTCACTGATTTCTTTATATGACCACGTATAGAATTTACCTTCCGATCCCTCCGAATCAGCATCTTGGGACGAATAAAATCCCCCGCCACTAGAAGTCATCTCTCTTATAATAAATTGTAGGATTCCATTCACTACTTTCAAGTAATCAGCTTTCCTCGTTATCTGATATAATTCAGAATATACGCTGGTAAGTAGAGCGTTATCGTATAACATTTTTTCAAAGTGAGGTACTAACCATTTTTGATCAGTAGAGTATCGCGCAAATCCCCCTCCAATATGGTCATAGATTCCCCCAGCAGCCATTTTGTCAGCTGTAAATCGTACAAAGTCCCTGTACTTTGTAATCCCTGAAAGGTCATATGCTCTTAATAAGAAAAGCAAATTTGACGGATTTGGAAATTTTGGAGATTGACCAAAACCACCATGAAGCGAATCACCCAAATGAAGGAGAGTTACTGCTGCCTCATCCAACATTGACTTTTCTAATGTTTCCCCTTCGTGTGCGGAAACATCCATTGAAGTATCCTTCAGCGCTTGCATGAATTCTTCTGTAGATGATATCACTTCGTTTTTTCTGTTCTTATATACATCGGCCAATTTTATTAAAATAGTACCAAAACTTGGTAAACCATGCCTATTGGTAACAGGAAAATAAGTTCCTACATAGTATGGTTTCTGAGTCGGAGTGAGGAAAACTGAAAGTGGCCATCCTCCAGTTCCAGTAGTGAGTTGGCAAGCTCTTTGATAGATATCATCAATGTCTGGTCTCTCTTCTCTGTCTACTTTGATACTCACAAAGTTCTCATTCATAATTTTTGCAATCTCATCATTTTCGAAGGACTCGTGTGCCATAACATGGCACCAATGGCATGAACTATACCCTACGCTTAGAAAAATTGGCTTATCTTCTGTAAGTGCTGTTTGCAGAGCTTCCTCTCCCCAGGGGTACCAGTTGACTGGGTTATATGCATGCTGAAGAAGATACGGACTGGTCTCCTTAATTAGTTGGTTTGGTTTTCTTAAAAGATTCTCATCCAATATGGTCTATCTTATATTAGTCGACTTAGGTTATTTAGATTCTTGCATAGTAATTGCACCTCACAATGTAAAATTTGATACCACAGCTGATTGGCTTATTGGAGTATAATGTATTATTCGCAGCTGCTCCTTCTTCTATGTGGAAGGCTTCAGAGGGATCTGGAATATTTTCGATGACATTGTGA
>JBAWET010000208.1:0-12836 GCA_049591355.1 Nitrososphaeraceae archaeon | reverse complement strand
CACTGCAGTTAATTGGTACGTCCAACAGTTGATAGCGCCCAAGGATACAGAATTAAAAAGAAAGGCCACATTTATGACAAATAATATTGTCGGCTATCTTCTTGTTGAAAGACATGAGTAAAAATGGATTTTAGTTTTACACCTGCTATTTGATATTGAGATCATTCTCAATTTCTTTTCAACGGTTACATTAGAGTATGTCCATGATCATAATTTACGCTTGACAATTCTGGCGTCGTTAGAGTCCATGCTTTGCCATATCACATCGTAACCCATCTTTGAAATAAGATCTGCAAAGCAAGGTTCAGGAATAGAATTTCCAGCGAAGATTGAACACGCCTCAATAAATTTTGTAGTTCCTCTTAAAAGTGTGACTAGTTCATGGATTTTGAATTTTGATACAAAATAGGGACCCGCTTTCAGATAATCTTTGTTATTGTCCCTCGATACAATTGCGACGGCAGATTCAACTGGAATGTTGTACTTTGATGCAATTTCGTCGATTGAAATGATATTCTGCTTACCATCAAATTTTATTTTCAGGTTAGGGTTCTTCGCATATGTCTCAGCTTGCTCTTGATCAATTCTCTTTAAGTAATTCAACAGCACCTTAATTGGAATTGAGTCATTCTTGTAAACAATTATTTTCTCTGGCGAGTTAGTCGAGTGAGGCATAATTTTTGAGCACGCGAGAGCTTCGTTTATTGCAATGAAAAGATCAATGTTTTGATTAGAATCTATGTCGATCAGTTTTTGTATCTTTTTTTGGAGGTATTCTTTAGTCCAAAATCCTACGATCTCAAGGTATATTCTCCTATCGTACTTTTGAATCATAAAGTCCGGAATAAATGCCCCTCCCCCACTTACAATAAGAGGATCAGGTTCCCTGATGAGTCTCCATCCATTGGCTACTTGTTCAAACCTATTAGCAAACTTTTCTTCAACAGTGCTATCAAAATACGAAGTAGATATTTTATTACTATTATAAGGATCTGTTAGTAGCCTAGGAACTTCTAGTGAGCTGATGTTGAACTCATATATTTTCTTTCCAGACATCGTTTTTCTGACAATCCATGAATTCAACGACCACTTCCCGGATGAAATTATCGATGGAAGGAGTTTGGCAATTGATGTCCCATATCTGTCAGTTAACTTGAATAAGCTGATTGGGCCATCAATAGTACACACAAGATCTGTTTCCTCTGTATCGTCATGGGTAACTGGGGAAACCACATCAAAATTATTATTGTTACTACTATCATTCCTTTGTTGTTCGTTTCGTACCTTATTGTGCTGTAAGTTGTACATCAATCCGAGGCGTTTTACGTTTCTTAAGACACGCTTCCAGTGTACTCCCTCACGTATACAAAATTCCAATTTTGTACAGTTAAAAAGTAGTGTCTGCATCAGCGAAAGATTGTACCATCCCAGGAGCTCATTAGGACCAGGTGCGCTGAACTGTTCCAATATCATATTTTCTTCAAGATCAGACCACATTACCTGTCTGATGTAAGATGTAGAAAGATTCATCTTTGATGCTACTATATCTATTACCTTGTCACGATCGAAATCGGTCAAGGCGAGACCTATTCTCGATGATTCTGCAAATAATGCCTTTCTGACAGAAACTGGATCAGCCATACCACCAGCACCACCATTATCGAAGATTCTATACTGACATCTTCTATCGAGTAATGTAGATAGCCCCCTCACAAGTTTATAATCATCATATTGACCTTCAACTGTAGCTATTCTTTTTTCAAGTGACTTTTTCTTCTCTTGGTGTTGAATTGATTGATCGAATTGTCTAATGAGTTCTCCTGCTAGTTGTATGTCTCCCTTTTCCCCTGTACAAAAAAGTGGAAATATCGTTCCTTTTCTGATTCTTACTCTAAGTAGTAGGCTCGGCAGCATTACTTAACTATCAGACTCGATGACGGTATTTATTATTTATATGACGATGATGATATTAGTTGTTGTGAGTATGACCTCCTTAAACTTATACAATAGTTAATCCAACAAATTAGTAATGTCATGAGTTGCTGCGCTTATCTTTTTCGTTAATCCTGATCAGTGCCTTCTTCCTTCTCGCACTGGTAATTGTTTCATGTGTACCTGACGAGATTAGTTCAATCAATCTAGCCTTCTTGGCGATATCCCTCTTTGGTCTCAGAAGTCTACCGAGCCGCTGGATAAATTCCCTACCACTTCCGGTTCCACTTACTATTATACCAAGTTCGGCGTCTGGAACGTCTACACCCTCGTCCAAAACCTTTGATGTTACTATTGCGGAGTATCTTCCTTCTTTGAACCCCATTAAAGTATCTTGTCTTTCTTCTTTACTTGTCTTATGAGTTATCAATGGTATGAAGAAGCGATTGGATATTTCATGCACCAAGCTATTGTGTTGAGTAAATATTATAGTCTTTAAACCCCTGTTTTCTACGAGTATTTTCCTCAATTCCTCCATTTTTGATTTGCTATTTAATGCAAGATCCAATGCCCTATTTCGGGCTAAAAGCGCTTGTCTGGCAGCTTTACTTTTTGCGGACATCATTATTAGTCGCTGAAATGCGCCTGTGTGATTCATCCTAATTCCAGATTTATTTAGATACACTTGATAAGTACCATAATTTCTATCATATTCTTGCTTCTCTTGCGACGTCATTTTCACCTGTCTTCTTTCAATTTCATAAGGAGCCAAGTGCTTGTTCTTTGCAAGTTCCGACGGATTTGCTTGAAAAACAACTCCCCCAACTAATTTTGGAAAATCTTTATGTAAGTGATCTTCTCTTTCGATGGTGGCCGTCAAACCTAATCTATATGGGGCAGCCATTTGCTCTGCTATCGATCTATATCCCGGTGCTGCTAAATGATGTACCTCATCAAAAACTATGAGCGAAAATTTGTTTCCAATGCCTGCAGCTCTTAAATAAGCAGAATCATAAGTAGCCACAGTAAGTGCTTGAATATCGTCAGTCCCCCCACCCAGATTTCCAATTTTTGCGTTTGGAAAGTGTTTTGAGAGAATTTCCGTCCACTGCCCCATTAGGTCAAGGGTCGGTACAACAGCAGAGTTTACTCTTTCAATTGCTTTAATACCAATTATTGTTTTGCCAGATCCATTGTTAGTATTTGTCGATTTAATCTTTTGAAATTTGTATTATTTTACGTAATTACGAACCCAAAAAGACCTTTGATCGGCGAATGATTCGATTAAGCCAATACATCCTTGATGTCAATATCATTGCAAAATGATAGAAGGGACTGATTGATTAGCGTCCTTTTACTCTAGTCCATGATTGAACCTCTCCATTACGATATGTAGATCAGATGATGTCCTGAATAGCTTCCATTTTGGACGGAAATTAAGACAAAACTACCTGCCATATCCACAATGAAATTATTCATGCTTGTCTCATCTATTCCAACTACTTTGTTTACGATGGGTGACCAAGCCCAGTGATCAGATGTGAGGTAATCCAATTTAATTATAGGGCCATAAAAATTTGCGATAAATGTGGCCTCAAGTACTGGCTCAACTACTAGACGTACTTTACCTGTAAATAATGAATTTGCTAACGTGATGAGTGACTGATTCGCTTGCAGACGGAGTTTGTGCTCTTTTGCAAATCTATTTTGTAGATTATTTGCCTCATTAATCATATGGGGGTTGTGCAAATGTTTGTCCCGCGGTGTGCTATCTTCACCGATACGCATGATGTATTGGAACTCAAAGGACAGGCATTTCTCACAAAAGCATCCAGATATTCCCTGGATGTCTCTCTTGCTAACCATAACGAAATTGTCCAAAAGGTAATTGAGAGCATATTCCATGGATCTCATAGAATCGAGATTATCTTGTCGTATGTGATATCGCCTGTTCATTGCTTGCAATCTCACTCTTTCCTCCATCATTTTGAAAAATCTCTCTCTGGGGACAGACAAATTAGATCTAATCTCCCCATTTATGAAAGAGCCCCGTTCCAACTCCTGAGCCTTGCCGTGCTTACGGTTTTCAGGATAAGTTGGCCGTGGATATGGGCGAGGCAGAGGATCATAGTTGTGCTGAGTCCTGCAATGCTGTCGCATATTCCACCGTCGTGAGAATTGCTCTGAACAAGTAGGACAAACATACCATGGTTTCATTTTCAGTAACTGGGAGCAACTAGTAAAACGTTTGATTTAAAGTCTCTGCTCGAGTTTATATCATATTTTAAATTTCCAATTTCTCATCAAGGCAATATAGTTAATTTTCTCTGTTGTGTGGGCTATTTTGCCAAGTTTAATTGAATAAAAGCTGGAATTACCCCGCATGTAAACACTATAAAATCAAAATTCGAGAACACTTAAATTTATCAAAAAACTAATCTGACGTGCAGAACAAGAATATTCGTGATAGAGTGAGCAATTTTGTCAGTTGATTCAAACAAACACTACCGAAGACCAAATAATTGCAAGTACAGGAATGATTCTGATTCAGGCACAGATAATTACTACAAAAATGGGCCTGGTCGCAGGCTAAAGGCCGTTGCATCACATTCTCCCCATGCTCAGCCCAATACAAAGGCATACTCACGTCACATTCGTAACGAAGCAGCTTTGCATCATACTGAACGAAAGTCTTTCAAGTTGCCTGCAAATATACTATAGCTGCGTCTTGGGCAGCTCTAAGGAAAGCCTGGCTTGGATTCAAAATTGCAAACAGTAATGACGACACACAGAAAAAGAGACATTACTCACGGATAATTCGGAAATTACAACTTGAAATGGGCATTGGGAAGACACACTTTGATCTAGATATTTTAGACGATGAAACCATTTGGCAAATCGAGCAAGAAGTAAAAGCCCTAGAGGCACCAATGAGGCAAGAGATTGACGATGATGTGAATGGTTTGACCGATGATGATAATCTGAGAGAACGTGATTATGACTACGACACTCTTTTGACTGAAAGCATGGAAAAAACCAAGCAAAATGCATCACCACCGCCAGATGGAAAAGTGCTTTCCGTCCATTTTAGGAGAGAACAGAACTGCCAGATAGCGAGTAGAGATAATCGCGGTTCTTCAGCAGATGTAAATGAATTCACATACCATCCCGCACCAAATGAAGACAAGTTTCCAGTTTATTTTAGTAGGGAAAAGAACTGCTTCGTGGTGAGGCAGGACACTGCCAATAGTGCAGCACATGTAAATGAATTCACATGCCATCAAGATCGGTCTATGGATTACATGCCGCAGCTCGACGCAACTGCAAATCCTAAACCCACTGGCAACAGCAATAAAAAAAGGAATAGTTGCTATTACAAATCTAAACCCAATGGCAATTATCAGAAAAAAAGTAGCTTTGCATGTTACTACAAATCTAAACCTAAGCCAGAGTCAGAAATAACATAGGGCCTGTATCCACCGAATTGATATTCTTAGGAATTTCTAAATCTTTGTACAGGTTTTATCTATGATATCATATTCCAATTTTCCCTAGTTAACCGCTAACGCTAATAACCTGTGAATCATATATTAAGACATGTCGAAAGTAGATGAAGATATAAATAACCAGGTCAGTGAAGTTCCGCCCAAAAAACGAAAAACACAAGAAGATAAAGAAATAGAAAAAATTGAGGTTGAGTCGACAGGGGGAGGATTTGATGCTGGCGGCGGCTGATTTATTCAAAAATAGAGAACCAGGTGTATACTAATTATTCGAGTTACTAGACCCTGTTCATCTTCCACTATACATGACTGAAATTGAAACATGAAACAACATTTTCCATCTTTCCATGCCTGGAATTCGGACCAACTGATAGTCTGACCTCTTAAAGAAAAGAGCTCCCATGTTCTTCTACCAATGACACAGTAACATCATATTCCTTGTTACATTTAGGATATACCTGATCGTTGTTATATATTCTCCTTCCTAGTCGATCTCGGATCCACATCTATGACAAACGATAGGTCTGGATTCGTTATTATGAAATATTAATGTTCCACAATCAGGATTACCACAAAGATAGGTGCGTTTGCCCAAAGACCCCTCCAAGCCACTCACTATCGAGTCCAAAACCTTGACCATTGGGTTGTCCGTAATAGCCGCAGGTCTCTTGGTTACCTTGTAACGAGGTAATGGGGCATTCCCAGTATCGGCATCATCAGCTTTTGATTTATTATCGTTCATATACTATTTTATGGAAACTATGTTAAACATACTTGTTTCACGCAACTTCCGGTATGAACTCACTATGAAGCCACACAAAAAGACTCAAAACTTCCTCCCTGATCAAAAACCACAAAATATTATTTAAATGCAGGACCAAACAGCACTAATAACTTGTAAGTTCAGGGAGCTCTGGAGACTATATGAAATTTGATCAACGAAAATGGTTTTATTATATTGCAGACTACATTTTATATTTCCGATGAAAGTTCTTATTCGACTGCCTATAATTCAACTCTGAGTTTGAAGGTCAGAACAACTATGCTCATGTCTGTTCCATGGGTTAATCAAGCAACATAATTATTATGGTCATATCCAATGGTAGCGATAATATCAAACGATTCCATGTCTGACTACACAAAAATGCCGTTTAGTCATGTCACTAACTATATTATTCAAAACTTAACTGTGGGGAGAATGATCATTTTCTTGTCATCAGATATTCGTCGAGTAAGGACTTTAGGATTTTGAGGTTTTATTCCCTAGAAATGAATGTTATTAAAAATATCACGGCTTTTAAATGAACCCACAGATTCCCCCGAGTGTTAATTGGATCTGAGATGGAATGTAAGGTATAATCACAAGGAACACGATATAAAAAATAAAAACATTAGAAGTTCTATCTTTTTGCTATATGCCGAGTTGGTCTATTATGTTACTAGGGATAGATCTTTTCCTCCCAACCACTTTTACAATTTCACTCCAGATCGCATCATTTACTCCCTCCATAGCCTTTATTTTCTCAAGGAGGTCAAGAAGTTGACCGTTGTCTTTCACTATTGTTTCTGCTCTTAAATCAATTGTATGCTCTCCAATACTCTTTCCTACATACGTTACTTGATCCAGTTCAATGAGCTTATTTGCTACTTCATCCGTCTTACCATTCCGGGTTGAAATAAGAAAATCTATTCGCCTCCACCCAAATTTATCTAGGTTCAGCGAATAGGAAGACTGCAAAAATTCCTTTTCTAGTCGCTTGCGTCTTCGCTGAATTGTGGTAAGTGGGATTCCTAGTTTTTTAGATAAAGATGCTGAAGGTCGTTTGCCATCAGGAACGAGAAGTATCTTCAATAATTCCTTGTCAACTGCTGACAGCTTTAGATCCATACATAAGTAATATCTTATAAAGGCAATAAACTTTTTGATTAAACTATAAATTTCGATGTTAAAGATAGTGAAAGTGGCAGGAGTTTTCTCAAAAAGGCCATTTTGATTGTTGTTCCAGCCTTGAGATTCATGGCAAGTAAAACCATTTCCATGATCGGTGATAGTAATGAACGGCAGATTTCAGCAACGCTTCCCTGAGTAATGATCAGTTTGAGAGAATAGACTACGAACCTAGTTAAATGTGAGGCAGAATCAATCCCTTAATTTGTAATCATAATGAACTACCAAATCAAAGCCATGGAGGGAAAGGGGTAGGAATTCGTATCCCTCCATGTATATTTTGTCATGCCTGACGTAAGCATTCGATTGTGGGTATGAATATTAACGATTCCTTAACATTGTTCGTTCAGGAGAAGGTCGTCCAAAACAATCAATCAGATAGGTCAGTGTTGATCGGTGGTCAGTGTGGTGTACGCCCACTTTGTACTTGTACTCGGTCGAAACGATTATAGCTCTTCAAGTTTGTTAGGTTTTTTCATACGTGGATATTCTATATGTTGGAACACGATCTTTGACTTGAGTACAAAATTTAACTTGCCCATAAATAATAAAATTCGGTCATATATCCGTCTTTTACCGGAATCTAACCTATGCTACCTGCCGAACACGCACAATAGCCAAATTCGTCTATTCTGGAACCACACATTTCACAACGACCGAATTTGTTGTAATCAACTTCCCAGGGCTCTTTACCAAATAACTTAAGATGGTCATTAATCTCTTCTGGAATGATATCCTCAGTCTTGGATTTTTTCTTCCTACCTGTCATTTCATCTTCGATCTTTTATATAAATCGCGGATCTTCTCTCGACTATGGTTATGTCTCCCAATCTTCTTGTAACCATCACCAATACCAATCATTTCCATTCTATTGAACTTATTGTTCCTTATACCGATTCGAAGAGTGTTTAAATTTTGCCCTTTGACTAGATAAGAAGATATTACCAAAAATCACTCACTGAACTAATGGTATTGTCCCGGGAAGAGATCATAAAAGAACAATTAGGACGTGCGGTCAAAGATATTCTTGAGCAATTGCCATGGATGGCAGAAGTCTTTCGTAATCCGACCTATGACCTAAATAAAACTGTAGAGAATGAGCTGGACTTCTTTTTAGGAGCAGTCTTAGGTGAAATACTGGAACGATACACACAATATCTTTTGAATAAACAGATCAAGCCATCCGCCGAAGAGTTCGCTTGGATTAATCAAACTCTGTTCTCACGTGCGAATGAATTCAAAGATCTAATTCGAAAGATAGTACAAGTATAACGTGATTACCACGTCATTTTTATCCATTAGTCTCATCACCTCATCATCCTAAATCAAAGGGCACTCCTACCCCCTCTGAATTGTAATCCAACAACTATAAGCTGAGTTCCAAGTATTGTTCTACAGTCAAACTATCCAAGAAACTCAGCCAAGGGCATAGCATTTGGAAGTCAACAGGCATGAAGAAATGAATAAGGTGAGTAAGCAATATCCGCAATCTGGAAGAGCAATATCAACAATTACTATTAAAACAAGTCATCGTGAAGATTCAGCTTCTTATTGGTCGTAGTCATTCACAACTTCACAATTAATTTGATAATCACCCCCACTTGAAGACATGTATATCTTGTCACCTCCACCCTGATTTCCTCCAGAACCACAATTGATAAAATCTGGATCAAAATCATTACCATCAAAACGATCACTGACTATGTGATCTTGATCTGGTCCTCCAAAGAGTCTATCGGAACCTTCTAATCCTGCAATAACATCATAACCAGATTCTCCAGCAATCAAATCATCTCCTGAACCACCTGATAGTTCATCGTTCCCGTCACCTCCATCCAATTTATCATTCCCGTCACCTCCATAAATTTTATCATTTCCCTTTCCACCAAATATTTCATCGGTACCGTTTCCACCTGTGATAATGTCAAAACCATCAGAACCAGTAATGGTATCATTGCCTCCTTTTCCATCGATGTCATCGTCATCACTACTTCCAACAATTTTATCATCGTTGTCTGTTCCTATACAATTCACTCCAGGTAAACAATAAATGGTTGTAGCATAAACAACAACAGGCGGAATACTAGTTGTTATTGTAATAACTAGTACAGTGAGTACAAAGATAGACGTTATCGAGGTCCAAATATGCTTCAATAAGGTTGTTGTGAAGTTAGTACTAATAGGTTTTCAAAGATCATGTACTAGTATCAAAAAGTATATCATTTCTCTCATTTCACCACGATGCATCCATAGTCTAACTAAGAAAAAGTTGATCCATTGCTAATATAATATTTGATCTCAAAACCATCAACTTTAGTCATCCTCTGGACCATCAAGCTTGCATCAAAGGTAATGACAACTTCCTTTGGCTTGAATTAAGTCGGCAAGACATTTCTGAATGTTATTATGCTTGTTAACGAATTCCAATCAAATCCATAGAAAGCAATTGGTTTTCTTTGCAAGAGTCTCCATCACAAGTATAGTAGTGATAATGATTGTTCAAGATCGGTATAACAAATTAGATTACAGTTAGATTATCGGTTGCCATTTGTTTGGCTCATTGCCCAAATGGGTTTCTACAAGAAGTCTGGTCCACTCATCGCATTTGTTAGTCAGTTTTGTCCAAGACTTGACCAAAGAACGAATAAAAGTAAACTAAATCTTTTATCCACCCATAAGTAATTCATTAAAAAATGAAAGGAAAACTTGTAGGCGTACGACCTCTCTCAGCAACAGCGTTGTGTTTCAAGTGCGGAAATGAGGCAACCCAAATGGCCTGCTTTGATATCGGACAGGGATTCTTACATACGGAAAAAATCTGCGATTCTTGTGCCTATCGTAGATCTGACAATGATTTCCTCTTATTGGGCCGCAAGGCCTAATTGGCAACATTCTTTTGGTCTATAAAAAAAGAAAAATAGATGTTTTACTTATCTGTTTACTAACTAACTAGGACCGTTTAATTAGATTCTTGAAATGTTCTTCGTTCTTAGTTATCTCTTTATTCCATGTCTCTTCGGTATAACCATGGACCTGAATTCCGTGTTCCTTCGCATTTTTAAATAATTCTTCTTCTGTTTCGCCGTACATTGTGTGTGTACAGATGGGATCCCCGGCATCTTTACAGTTGATCGATAACGTCATTAACCCAACTGTATTGAGAGATTACTTAAATCTTTGTCATAATTGTTGCTCTACTTAGGTCATCAGTAAGGCCCCGATTTTCCTATATCTACTATTCCCTGAGTTCCTGGAATCACAGTAGTTAAATCCTTGATGCAAAATTACAATAATAGAAATGGTTGAAACAAAGAAAGTTAAATTGGAAACAGAGATGGAAGTTGATGTTCCTATGGATATTGTAGTAGATAAGCAAAGACTTAAAGCTGTAGAAGATGGTATTGTAAGGGTAATTTCCAGGGGCCTTTATGAAGAGGGAGTGTCATTTAAGATAGTCAAAGTTAATTTTATTCTATAAACGCGGGTGTGGTCCTAAGATATCTCATCCTGATGAGTAACTATTATTTATAAAGAAGACAGTTTAATTGAGCAATCTCAGAAGTTTATCAACTTAATCAGTCCCAAATTAATCTATCACTACTTTGTCGACATCTCATGAATGGTCAATACATACAGCACGATTTTGGAGTTGAAATGCATGTTCTTCATATGGCTCAATTGAATATTGAATTCCAGTATGACAAGTAACGTCCATGTAATAGTAAGGCATGCCGTTACTCAGGATTTTAAAATCGTCTGGTGATTTGTTTATACGGCCTCCATCCCGCCATAAATAGATTAATTCTTGTAGCACGTCTGTTGAATTCAAGTACGTCAACCTCGCTCGTCCCGCCCTTATCCTCCTGGCCGTCCAAGCATCTAAACGGAGACGTGAGCAATAATGAAGAGCATTTAGTTATTTCAAATAGTGCTATGCTCATGTACCGATGCATAGAAATATACCAGATTGTGGTACCGTTCTTGATTTATCGTCATCTGTTATGATTGGTTGTAATAACTATCGTATGGCGCCATCTGAATTTTACCAATAAATTGCCTAAAATTTTCCAAGCTCTTTGAGATTAATTCATGCCAAGAGTCTTCCGTGTGCGAATGTGCATTCAGAGCATGATATTTCGCATTCCTTAACAATATCTCTTCTGTTATGCCGTAAAGTGTTTGGGAGCAAGTAGGATCAATAGTATCCTTACAGTGCATAGAGAGTACAAACACAGGTATCAGCAAGAACACAAGTGAAAACTCAATAAAATCTTATTTATCCAGCCTTAAAGGTTAATAAAAAATTTAAGCGTGAGATTCCTTTTTATGCCATTTGGCACACTTCGACTAGAAGGTTCTTCTACATTCACACAGTGATTTAGCAATAACTTGGAATCATGTATTCTTCAGAACATCGGTTGCACAGTATTAACCTTGGCTCGCTCTTGTCATGTTCAGACTCAAAACTGTCGTTTATCTCGGCTAACAAGTCCATACGATATTCAAGATCATCTCCTGCTGCTGTCTCGGGTAATTGATTGTTGCAAATATCACACCTGTTAACTAGTATTCTTACTTCGCTGTTGGGAGGGATCTCAGGTTCAGGCGGACGTTTCCTATACTTTCGAGTCAATTCTTTTGAGTCAAAGTATTAAATTTTTATAAAGATGCCGTCTTGTTCTTCCGAAAGTACCACATAAAAAGCACCCTGATTATTTCTATTACTCAATTCATATTTACGTGCAAGATATGCTGGAATTATTAGACCGCAACTCTTTTCCCAGTCATGATGGACAGTCAAGTATTTATTTCATCTTTAGTTACTTTTTTTACGATTAGTCTGAAGAGACATTATCAAAAATATCACAGTCACAGTTTCTAAAGGAAACTTATTTTGGTTTACCTGCAGCGCTTAGTTGTATTCGAGTTTTTGGAATTGGATCGTTTTAATCGATTCCACTGAGTAAGAACATAAAGCATTAGAATAAGAAGGCTACGCCAGAACGAAATACGTAGACGAATAGCCAATAACCTGCTCCGGAACTGCCATTTCATGAAAAATAGCCTAGGTTAAAGTCCATAAGTTTTTGTTTCATTTGGGGTAGACATAATCTCATTTTACTCCATAGCGCTTCTATAGTTTTTTTAACTTCTTCCATATTTGTGTGATGAGTTCGTGTTGACCACGTTCGAATCCATGCGAAGCGTTACCTATTTTACGTTTTTTCTTTTCCAGATATTTTTCAAAATCCAGAAGTAATAACTTATCATTTACCTCCATTTCTATACCCTTTTTTTCATGCAGTTGTCACAGTACCTTTCAATGCGGGTAGCGCCGCCATCTTGCACTTCATACCTCACTTCGTGGGAAGGAATCGAGTAGTAGGCCAACCTCACCTCTTATTTGACGAGCTTCCATAGTATGAAGTCTTGTCTTATCTGGTATTTTGTAC
>JBAWET010000207.1:0-8436 GCA_049591355.1 Nitrososphaeraceae archaeon | reverse complement strand
CGAGTGACAAAGAATAAGAAACTACTATCGCTAACACCAGCAGGCTTGAATGACCGTAATGACATTTATGATTATGCCTTGACATTTAATTCACTATATTTCACTTGCTTATTAATGGTATGATCGGGTCATTGGAAATTCTTAAACTCATTAAGTTTTTTTTACTAGCCGGGACACAATCGATGCAAATGAATAAAAAATCAAGGGTGTTAAGGACCATCTATAATCTCCATTAGAAGACTGAAACAGTTGCTACTATCCTAATATACTTGTGTCATTTGGGCGATGAGTCGGTAAAGAGGTTACTAACTCTTAATTATGATGGCCACTCATTGGAGTACAATTTTGAAGATATCATTTGGATTCAATCATGATGATGAGCAGATCGAAGAGGCTGAAGGTACGTATTACGCCAAGTGTCTAGGTGGTAGTTTGGAATTAGGACAGCCACAGAGTCTTTTGATATTCATATATCCAGACAGGATATTCCTAGATCGTTTTAGAATAACAATCCATTACTCTTCGATGACCGAGGTACAGATGATTGATCCACGCAATGAAGGCGACTCGGAGAAGGTGAGTTGGGCTGTTGTTGCTTTACCCCTCGTAGCATGGAGCCTCATTAAGAAATTGAAATGTGGAGCTACTGTTATAAAATATTTAGAAAGTGGGCAAAGCAAATCCCTCATTCTGGATTTTGGAAAAAACTTCAGGTATGCTCATCGATTAATTTACGATCGAATGATCAAGTTTCGGCCTCTAATAAAGTCGGACAAACCCGCAATGTGTATTTCGGTCCAACTAAGAACTCTACAAGTAGGTATGGGAAATGTTCAGAATTTTTTATTAGATGTCCGTGACAAAAAATCAAATGAAGTTCTGCAAAATGTCAAGATAACAGGTGAGGTTTTTTATCCGACAGGAGGTTTAGCTAGGTTTGAAGATGACGTGACTGATAAAGAAGGATGTCTATCCTACTCATGGGAGATACAGAATATTCAAAAAGGAATCTATACAGCTAAATTCTCGGGCGAAGCTGTAGGATTTGAGAACGGCTCTAAATCAATCAGTTTTGAAGTGATCTAATTTTTTAAACAATAACTCTTAACAGAAATATTGCACACTTAATTTTACTCAGTCGTAGTCATTTACAACTAGTGGGCCATAGTCTTCTCAGGTCGTATCCCAAACATGACTCACCAGTTCTGCCTTTAAGAAAACATTTTTAAATCTACTACTCGCTGATGGTAATAGCTTTCCCATAATCGAGTGCATCGATAAATACCTATAATTTTCATTTCTCAGGTAAATAGAACCAAAAGACTACCTTGTCACGAATGTTCCTAACACTTGACTCCAATAAATTTAATTGCTTAAGAACAACAACATAAATTGTGAAAATTTCAGATTTATGTAAAATGATTGAAGACTCTTTTCATTCTGGAAAATATCCGGTAGAAGATCAACAGAAAAATTTCACGGATTTTGTAAAGGTTATAAATCGATCAAACACCGAAGATCTGCAAAGTAATGACATCAAAATAGAAGTCAGGATACAGAATCTATATACCGTAAATAACTATGTACCCAACATTCAACATTTGCCAGGGGTAATAGAAATGGATGTATTAGATTCTTTTAGAATGTTATGTAGACGCTCAGCCAGGGTTGGGTCAGATAAATCTGGCGATGATATAGCGTTGTCAAAAGAGACCTTGCATAATAGCAAAACCCAAAAGAATAGTTAAAGAATCATGTGGTAATCTGATATCATCAAAGTAAATCTGAACTTTAGATCATCCTTGGAGAGACATAGAATAGAATATTTTTTCCAGTTGTCTACTTTAAAAAGCGAATAAATAAAAAGTACTGCAGGAAAAAAAATGAATATGAGGAAGGGTTTAAGCGACGCTGTATTATGTTTGGTGATTATCACTGCGGCGTTACTAATTATAAATCATAGACAATCACCAACTTATGAAATGGCACTAGCCCAAGATGTCGAAAATAATACCATCGCCGTTAATAATAGTAAAAATTCTATGCTAGGTGAATTGATTTACGAATCCTCGGGCAAGATCGTAAGTCAAAAAGTCGTAGATACTGGAGATATTTATTATCCATCAGCAAAGGTAGAACTCTCATACTCTGGTAGTGGATACATGCAAGGTATTGGAAATCTGACCGAAACATGGACATTTGTAAATACACATCTAAAAAACAATATTACCCAAGGTATTGGCAAGGGAGTTATTATGACAGACGATGGAAATGGAGTTGCAACAGCAACTGAGCTTGGAAGGGGATTTCATATGTCACCAGATACTATAGTTTATCCCGGCGCTCGGGTTTTTTCAGCAGACTCTAACAGTAAACTAGCCTTTCTTAACGAACTAGTGGGTGTTACTCAATGGGAAGTTGATAGCTTGGGTAACTACAAAGTAAAAATGTGGCAATGGAAATGACCAAATAAAACTTAGGCAAGGGAATTTTCTTATTCTTGTCTGCCCATGCAATTTTGTTGTATTCATTCACAATTGAATTGGAGACGTTTGCAATAGACGGAAGAATGTTTTGCACACAAAATCTCTTGCAATTTGCAGGTAAACAATTGGATGACTGATTCAACAAAAGAACCTCAATTTGTAAACCATCTCCTTTTGCGAAAGGATTCGGTTGAATTTAGGTCATATCAAAAAAGCATATCTCAATGTGCATTCGGCAAAAATACACTTGTAATTCTTCCTACAGCTTTGGGCAAGACTGTTATATCCCTATTTGTTTGTGCCGACACTCTTTACAACTATAGGGATAAACGCGTCCTAGTTATGGCGCCTACGAGACCTCTCGTAACACAACATATGAATTCATTTTTTTCTGTGCTAAAAATATTTGAGGATCAAATAGCAGAGGTAACAGGGAAAATAACTCCAGCTGGAAGAAGAGCAATTTGGAAAAAACAGGAGATAAGGCTCGTTTTTGCGACCCCAGAAGTTGTCAAAAACGACATTCAAGAAAATCGACTATCCTTAAATGATTTTACGTTACTAGTCTTTGATGAGTCGCATAGAGCTGTAAAGGATTATGCATATAGTTACGTAGCCGAAAAATATGTTAATCAATCAGTTTACCCCGTAATCCTGGCGCTTACTGCCAGTCCAGGCTCGAACAAACAAAGGATTCAGGATGTTTGTGATAATTTGTTCATTGAACAGATAGAATATAGAAGTGAGGAAGATCCGGATGTAAAGGGGTATATCAATCCCATAGAAGTAAAATGGGAATGGTTCGACCTACCTTCAGACTTCCAGTACATAAGATCAATTTTGAAGGGAATGTTAGATGAAAAAATCAAGTGGCTTGTCCAACACAGATTATTACGAAAAGACCCAAGATGGATCTTTAAGCGAGACTTGATAAATGTTGGAGATCAAATTCGATACAACTTAGAGCTTACAATGGAGGAAAAAAGAGGTCCACTGTATGTTGCCCTGATGCAACAGGCTTCAGCTCTATCTCTCATGTACTGTAGTGAACTTATTGAAAGTCAAGGGTCGTATTCGCTAAAGGCATTTCTTGATAGGATAGAGGAAGAGGGTGGCAAGTCACATCAGACATTACTCAATGATCCAAGAATAAAGGAAATAAAGACACTTGTAAATAGACTTACGACCCAACATCCAAAGCTAATGTATATTACAGATCATTTAAGAACTAGATATCAAATTGCCAAGTCTAACTATGATACTGGAGTCACAAGGCATTACCGATCTCAAAAACAAGAACAGGTAGAGCTTATTCCTAGTAACAATGAGCGCCCAGCAAGTACTTTAGAAGAGACGGTTAACACTTTACGCGTTCTTATATTTACTCAATATAGGGATACCGCAAGGCATATAGTTGAGGTTCTTTCCGAAAATGGAATAAAAGCATCAAGATTTGTTGGTCAGGCAAAAAGGCAAGGTGATCCGGGCATGAAGCAAGACGAACAATCCTCAATCCTAGATTCGTTCAGAAATGGTGAGTTTGATGTCCTTGTGGCAACTTCAATAGCCGAAGAAGGGCTCGACATTCCAGAGGTTGATCTTGTGATATTTTACGAACCAATACCAAGTGAAATAAGATATATACAGAGAAGAGGCAGGACAGGAAGGAAGTCTGCTGGCACTGTGATGATACTTGCGGCAAAAGAAACTATAGATGAACGTCATCTTGACGCAAGTAAACGTCGTGTTCAAAAAATGAAACAGATTCTCTCTTCTCTCAGCACAACACTCAAACCTTTCAAGAGAAACATTCTAGCTCCGAATCCCATGACAGCAGAGGAATTGAATGTGATTGATAATGTCATAGAAAAAATGGACACTAAATTAAAGAAGGAAGTCGAACTAAATTTACTTCCTAAGGTTAAAAATATCCCTATCCAGTATGTTTCTAACCAAGTTAACAAAATAATTCGTAACAAAAGAAAGTCTTTGTTAATATTAGAAGAAGAAAGACTTACTGGCCAATTCAGAAGACAAGTTGACAAGACTGCTAGGATGATTCATTCTCTGTTATCTAAAAGTGGTAAAAATGGTCTGGATTTCGACTCAATCTCTGAAGTCGTCGCTGTGGATAACGCAGTATTACTTGAGGCAATTCATAGACTTGAGAAGCTGAAGCGAATAGAGTGGATTGATGATAGTACCGTAGTTCTTGTGGATAATTTGAAGAAGATTTCTGGCAATATTTATTTCGTGTATATTGAAAAGATCTTACAAGGAGAAGCTCTTGTGTTGGTTGATGGTAAATGGCATGCAAGATTGAGTCATTATGATTATGATGGGCCTAGAAATCTCCTCAAAAAAGGCAGTGAGTTCCAAGCTGTCGGAGAATTATATCATAACAATGGTGTATTGAATCTAAGAATAAAACAGATAGTTTGAAATCGGAAGGATTCGGGTTTTTGAATCTTGTTGTAATTTACAGTGATAGGGACAATGACGTAAATAACGCAAATTTAGCTACTTGTCTTTGAAGAATTCATCTCATTCAGGTCAATAATCGCTATATACCGAGTTTACCGTTTCTTATTATCAGTAAAGTGGAGGCAAAAGTCTTATCTATGATGATGCTGTATTAGTATTTATGTCGTATAAAAAAGATCAAAAACTTGATAATAGCAAATTTATAGATGAGCAAAAGGCATTAGAAGAAGCGGAAACGATAGCAAAGTTAGCTCCGAATGAGAAAACGAGGAATGAAGCAAAGGATGTAGTTGAGAAATTAACGGAATCTGTAGAAGGAAAATCAACACTACAAGACCAACAAGATGAAGAGCTGGATAAGGTATTTGATGAGACTAAAAAGAATATCAATAAAACAACCAATGAAGCAAAAAGGGAAGTTTCACACTTTGCAAAGGCTATCGGAGACTTGCAGGAACAAACCATCCAAACTACCAAAGCAATAGGTTATGAATTAGTTCATCTTCAAAAGGAAGCAATCTCTACACAATCGGCGTACTTGCCCTATATCGAACGATCTTATGCCTTATCTTGGACACCATGGACATCACCAATGATAATGAGTGAAGTATATACTCGAATGGTGGATAATTTCGTAGATAGTGCAATAGCAACGACTAACCTGGTGAATAACATGTTTCAGACAAATATGGAAACTATCCAATTGATGATGGATACTACAAGAGACTACTTCAAACTTGGTACGGATACTGTCAAATCATTCAAAGATACTTTGACAAATCCGAACACTAGCAACTGACCGGTATAACACTGGCAAATATACGGTTCTAAAGAACTATACAGATGGCTTACTGTGATCGTATTTGTTTCTATACCGATTCTTAAAGGATCATTGGCACCCCTGTGATACATCGTACTGAGGATGAAAAGAATTGGACAGTTTGAAAGTTTTACTCACAATGCAGATGATCTTAAAATAAGTTATAGCAAACAAGATACTATAGACATAATACTGACGGCAACAAAAATGAATCATTGACAAATAGCGAGAAATTACGATATTCTGCAGCAGTAACCATATTTATTACTGGAATATTGCATCTCACATTTGTCGCAAATCTTATAGGCATTAGCGGATATACATCACTATTCTTCTTGATTACAGGAATCGCACAGTTGTTTTGGGTCGTACCAATTCTGAAAAAATGGAGTAATATTTGGTACTATGTGGGTATGGGCGGGACCTTCATCCTATTGGCATTATGGCTGATAACGAGAGTACCCCACAATCGGATACTAAATAGAGCATTGCCCGTAAATGACATAGGAATAGTCATCGAAGTGCTTCAAACAGCATTCATAATACTTTGTGGTTTGATAATAGTTACTACAAATAGAGAACTTTATACCCAAGAAAAGGAAACAGAGTTGAAAGATGGATAGATGGATAGATGTCCATTGTGTCCTGAATATTCTTTGTCGTGTGAAGCTGTGGTGTTCAGATCCATATTGTTTCAATTATGATTGAGGAAAACAAAATACTATAAGCAAGCTTCGAAGAACCTATCTCATTGTTGATAGTTCATCAGGATTACCCAAAAAACGAGACACGTCTTTTCTGTTCCTTATCCACCTAATCCACCCCTAGATCAGATAATGATCTAGTAGAGCCTACCTATCTTGTAGTAATTCCTACTAAAAATGGTTTTATCTAACCAAGGGAGCTTACAGCCATTTGAACTACCATAAATCATGGTAGATCTAAGCCTCGGGTTCAAGTTAAGTAATATTACAGATTTCTAGTATTTTGACAATCGACGCTCTATTTTGCCCGTCACACCTGAAATAATACTCTCGATACCATTTAGCAGCAAAGTTACTCCAAGGATTAGCGATAACAGGAAAAAACCAAATAATGGTGAGGCTATAATCATAATAGCTACGATTATTGATAATACACCAACTCCTATCATGCCTGATTTGCTGAACCTCGATGTCCCTTTGTAAGTAACCCCAGCTAAAACCCGGCTAATACCAATTATCAGTAAAGCAACTGCTAATATAAGCAATATGACAGCTATTGTTGAACCGGGGTACAATATTGCGACTATAGCCAAAATGACAGCCAAAACACCCAAGCCAATACTCGCCCACCTCGTTCGACTTGCCATTGTTTTTGCAATTATTCCTATACCAATCCTTTCTAAACCTATTACGAGTAAAGTTATTGCTAAGATGGTTTCCAAAAAAGAGGCTGCAGCATTGGGCGATGACACTATTACAAACACCGATAAACCTATCGCGATAAGACCTGCTATTATCTGAAGAATTCTTAGCGCTTTAGGGCTCTTTTCAACTGACATTTTTTAGCTATCTGTTAGAGTAGAGACGCATGAAGGTAATATTAAAACAATTTCTACACTTGTTATTTGATTTGGCTGAGAAACGACAGCAACAGGCGAATATTGATTTCCTCTAATGCTAGCTCCATCATTACCAGAGTATTGCCTTCTCGTAGAATGACAATTCTGCCACTAAAGGAGAAAAGAAGCGGGAACTTCTCTGCTCTTAATATATCTCTGCAATTACAACAATGTGCACGAAATCATGCCTTATGTCGTCAGTGGAGATGATGTTCACCTCCACTGTAAATTTGCTAGGTAATGCTTTATAGAGGAATCTTTGAAACGGCAGAAACCACATGAAGGATTTGCTGAACGGAAATACCTTGTGACATATAAGTTAATAATGTGGTTTGATCATATAATATCATCCAGAAGATGGATAACAAACAATTTCTTATGTATAACATAGTAATGATAGCTATCTCATTAGGAATAAGTATCACACTCTCTCTTTTTCTGCCATTTTATCTATCTTTGCCCCTAATTATTGTAATATTTATCCTCATCAATTTCTATATGCGAAACAGAATGATGAAGAAGATGGGTGGGGGCGGAGGCATGTTTGGATCATTGTCCTCCCCATTTTCCGGAAACTCAATTAACTATTACTGTATGAGCTGCGGAACCAAACACAAGGAAGCAGCATGCCCCCGATGTGGTTCTAAGATGAAACGGATAGGATAGCACTACCCATTATGCAATTGAAAATACGGGCATAGGCAAATTAAATGAATCAATAATTCTACAACAATTTTTTAAATAAGCATTAGAAGGGACTTCGACACTTATTGATATCAGAGGTATCTATAGCAGTAACGAGGAGTTTCATAATTTGGGATAGGACTGGTTGGACGCTTGAATGTCTAAGGTGACATTTTCATACGTTGTTTGAAATTTGACTTGAACCAAGCACCAGCCAAATTGGCTACCTGTTCTATTTTTCCTTCTTCTTCAAACAAATGCGAAGCGCCATTAATAACTTCCATTTTCTTCTCCGTTATGTCACGTAATTGACTCATAGTCGTTTTATTAATTCTTACTACATCCTTATCATAACTCCC
>JBAWET010000206.1:0-3142 GCA_049591355.1 Nitrososphaeraceae archaeon | reverse complement strand
GAATCAGTTTGTTTGGAATCAGTTTGTTTGGAATCAGTTTGTTTGGAATCAGTTTGTTTGGAATCAGTTTGTTTGGAATCAGTTTGTTTGGAATCAGTTTGTTTGGAATCGGCTTGTACGGATTTTGGCTCGATCATAGTCGCGGCTCCTAAGATTGCAATAGCAATCATGGCTAAAGTGATCACGGCTGTTAATTCTTTCATTTCTTTGAATGGATTCAGAAAATTAAATATTTATGATATGCTCAAATTAGTACTTATATTTATGTCAGTTTGTATTGAACAACACTATGTATTTGTTTTCTCGGATATAACCATCTGCCATAACATAGACTAATTTTGTTCTAGTTTTCCAATCAAAAGGAACTGAAATAAAAATAATTGATGTACAAATAGAACATATTGTGCTAAATTTTGAAAAACTGTGTTCAAGAAGGCATTATTAGTTTATCGGATATGCAAAGTAATAGGCAATAAAGACGTTGATCGTTTGAACTAGACTGATATGACTCGGTTATAAAATTACTACTGATTCCTTAATTCAGGAATAGTACGACATTCAGTAAAAAAAATGAGGGTTTTCCTCAGTCCTTCGAATCAGGAATAAAATCTACATACAAGTTCTTTGTCTGCGGTGTTGTGATAGAGTCTATGCTCGACCTTAAACAAGTACCTGTTCCTTTGTCCTTCTTTAGTGCTACACATGTAGTATATTCATCACCTAATTTTATGGGCAATACTCCTGGAGTGCTTGCATCTTCATGTCTGTCAAAACGGAACCTTACTACCTGTATAGTCGGCGCATCTATGTAGCTTGGATTTCCATCTATATTTTGCTTCTTTTCCAAACCATCGATAGCAAGCGAAGCTATTAGATCTTTGTGCCCAATGTTCCTCACAGATATTTGAAATTCTTCCTTTTTGGGAGATCCCTTTCCTAATTCACCATTTCCATACGCGGTATTCAATCCCGAACCTATTGTAGCTCCTAACATCGCCAAGGCAACAAGAGCTAATGAGATCACGGCTGTGTATTTTTTATACATTATGAACCAGTTCCCAAGAAGATATTTAATAGCTATCCAGCTATCATTAATAAGTAACGAAATTATTCTTATCCTACGAGATTATCAGCTACTATTGTAATCTTTTATCGCAGCGAGATTAATTTCATCCTTAATTAGAGCTATAAATACATAATATGATTTTTCGAATTCAAGTAATGATAAAGTTATCTTACTTGTGATATTCATTTTAATTGAATTCGAATCACTTTACATCAACAATATAATGAACTCGTTCTATAATAAAGGAAGATGGATAATTTAAGAATATTTGGGTATTAGCTTTGTGCACAAAAGAAAAAAATTTAATCAATGATCAACATTATAGTTAGTATTTTTGTGTCAATAACGTCACAAACTAGCTCATATCATTATTGCGCTTAACATTACGGATCATGAATTCTATATCCAATCCTCGTTCTGGTTTTACAGTATAACAATACTCCTCATCCATGCTCAAAGGGATTAGGGCGATCTGGTCATTACGACAGATAGGACACGGCAAGTCCTGCTTCTCACAGGTATCGAATATTGTTGCTGTCCAATAACATGATTCACATATTGCAAACTGATACCGATCATAATCATATTTCTTTTGAACTAGATGGGACATTTGCTATCTTTGGTAATCGCACCAAGTTATCTATTACCGTAG
Source organism: Nitrososphaeraceae archaeon (assembly GCA_049591355.1). Classification (GTDB taxonomy): domain Archaea; phylum Thermoproteota; class Nitrososphaeria; order Nitrososphaerales; family Nitrososphaeraceae; genus TA-21. The sequence goes on along the minus strand of JBAWET010000206.1, from coordinate 1,424 downwards.
AAGTTCAGGTAGATTAAAGGATAGTATATAGCTCTATTTAGGTGTGACATTTAGCTGAGGACATGTGCTTTCAGAATAAAGCGGCAAATTGTTAAATGTTGAGACTAGAAATACCAATAATTTATGAAGGTTGTAAGTCCTCTTAACTAATATCTATACGATCTATTTGTTCTATATACGGACAATAAATATAAGCAAGCACACTCTTCGGAAATTAGGAAAGCCTTGAAAATATCTGTCATAGATATTGGCTCTAACACTATAAAGTTAGTCAATTATAATGTTAAAAGGGATCTCTCATTCACAGCTTTTCAACAAGAGAGTACCAAAGTTAAACTCGGTGAATCATTAGATCGTTCTCACATTCTAAGCAATCAATCTATCGAGAGAGCTATAGATACTCTTCTTTTATACCGTGATATCATTAGAGTGGAATCTATAAAACGATGTCTTTGTGTTGGGACAAGTGCCATAAGAGAAGCCCAAAATAGTGCTCATTTCGTAGACCAAGTTTATAAAAGAACTGGCTTCAAAATAAGAATCTTATCCGGAAAGGAAGAAGCATATTATTCCTATCTAGGAGCATCAATGTCCTCCTATCTTCCAAATGCACTGTTTTTTGACCTAGGCGGAGGATCTTTAGAATTGGTGTATACAGAAGATTTCAAGATTAAGAAGGTAGATTCACTTCCCCTTGGTGCACTACGACTTACTCAAATTTATGGTAAGAAGGATAGTTCTTTTTCTAAGAAGGATTGTGATGATATGATCCAAAAGATCCACGATTCTCTTCCTACTAGAAGAAGCTATGCAATAGGAATAGATGCTGTACTTGCTGGGGTTGGTGGAACTTTAAGAACCCTTACAAAATACGATCAAGGATATACTGGATATCCATTAGAAAAGATTCACAATTACAGATTGAAATTAACTGCGATTGAAACTATGTGTAAAGAGTTGGATTCTATGAATGATAAAGAAATTTCTGGTTTGCGTGCAATGGATGCAACAAGAGCTGAAACAATTGTTGCCGGTTCGTATGTTATTCATACTCTAATGAAGAAGCTTGAATTCGAAGAGGTTATCGTAAGCGCTTATGGTTTACGGGAAGGAGTTATTGCAGGCTTCCTTCGAAACCGTGATTTTTTTAACTATCAAAAGTCAGAAGACTTGGAAAAGCAAATTCCAAAAATAGTTTCTAATAATTATGAACCCAACATTCAAAATATTGAACTAGACAACATTCTCCGGCATATGATCTCCTACGGATTTCTGAAAGAGAGAGAAGTTGAGATCTTGTCATTCGCAATACAGACACTGGCAAAACTTCATGCCACCAACAAACTCTATGGCCTATTCTACATGATATTAGACGAAGATTATCCATATCTTACACACAGAGAACAGCTTGTATTGGCTTTGGC
>JBAWET010000205.1:0-5447 GCA_049591355.1 Nitrososphaeraceae archaeon | reverse complement strand
TCATGATATTCGATGTAATTTTTTGCAAGTTTAGCCAGAATATCTCTGTAACGTATTGATGTCGGTAATTTCTGACTAGATGTACGGGGATAAGAAATGAACGCAGAAAGATAGAGCGATTCGGCTACGGACAGCGTTATGTTTGGCTGTATTCCAAAAATACGATAAGCCACTTTTTGTAATTCACCGAGGTTGAATGCAGCTAGAGGATAGATCGTCTTTTTTTGGATTCGTATTTCATTGGTCACTCCGTCCTTATCCCTGCATTCGTCCACTATGCGTGTTGCCTTCTCATAAGTCTGGATAGTCTTTGGCCAGTAAGTAGCATTAAATACATTATCTCCTTTGTTAAGTTCTGCAGATACGTTCCAATATGGAACGGGTACGTGACGATTGATTTCCGTCTCTCTTTGTACCACAAACGATAAAGTGGGTCCTTGTACTCTTCCAATGGTAAAATTGCTATACCTTTTGCGATCAGGATATTTGATAAAGGAATTTGAGAGAGCTCTAGATAGGTTTATTCCAAAAATGAAATCTAGATTATGTCTTGTTTTTCCTGCCGTGGCAAGCTTGATATCGGGCTCCAACAGGTTAGCGAATGAATTCCTTATGTCCGAATCTGTTAGGGTCGAGAATTTTGCCCTTTTAGATTTCTCATACTTGTTCTTACAGGCAAGCTCTAGTATGTTATATCCTATAAGCTCACCTTCAATATCGTAATCGCAGGCATGAATATATCCTGCGGCCATTTTAGAGAACTCTGAAATTTCAGAAACAATCTGATTTACTCTGACTTTGTCCCTTGAATTTTTAGAGTGTCTTGGAGACCATTCCAAATCGAAGACAGGATATATTTTTCGGTTCTTTTTAACAGGTACCAAATTGTATAAATGGCCTAGGGCAGAACAGATGACATAATGTTCTTTGTTCTTTGAAGTTATATCAAATATTGGGATACGTGATTTGGTAGTTATTGTTCTGATAGACTCGTCACCAAGAATTGAAGCAACTCTTTTGGCTGCGTTAGGTTTTTCACAAATTACTAATTTATAATTACCACGAATCTTCTCCATCTGTCTACTTAACCCAACCAATTAAACAATATACATCTGACTAAAGTATATTACAGGGAATTTGGTTCCAGTCAGGATACATTTGTAAATACATAAGATTAATCAAAGCTGCGAAATGATTAGTTGTCCATTTTCTTAGATTTGCAGTGCTATATTTATGTCTTCAAACGTTTTCTGAGGCTAAAGTAAAATCAATATTGAAGTTTATAGTATCTGTCATTCGATAAATTCCCTATCCTATACTACAAATCGCATTGTAACTGTCTAACATTTTTATATGCTCTACACTATTTTTTAACGAATGACGAATAGTGTCTGTGTTATTGGGGCAGGAAGTACAAGATATGGCAAGCTTAACGAAAGCATAATAGAAATAGCATTAAATGCTGCCAAAGGAGCCATCGACTCTGCAGGCATTACCCCAAAAGAAATTCAAGCCGGATATATTTCGAATGTTTTTGGAGTTGCTGATAAACAAGTACATATGGCACCTGTTCTAATGAGTAATTTGGGAATTCCAAATGTTCCCGGACTGACCATCGAATCAGCTTGTGGTTCGGGTTCTGTAATGTTCAGGGAAGCATATGCCAATGTTGCTGCCGGTTTTTATGACTGTCTTCTAGCCTTGGGAGTTGAAAAAGTAACTCATACGGGTACAACTCAGAGTACAACTCTGTTCTCGTATTGTTCAGATTTCTTTTACGAAGGTGGCAATGGTGCATCATTTCCCGGACTTTTTGCATCTATAGCTCGTGCATATCTGACCACGCATAAAGCGACTGAAGAAGATTTGGCATACGTTGCAGTTAAAAACCATGATAACGGACTTCTCAATCCAAAGGCACACATCAGGAAAAAAATCACAGTCCAGGATGTAATGAATTCTCCTGTGGTGGCCTCGCCGCTAAAAGTTTTTGATTGCTGCCCTTTCTCAGATGGAGCGTCTGCGGTGATTTTATGTACCGAGGAATTTGCTAAGAGGTCAGGTAAACCGTATATGAAGGTAATAGGTTCAGGCAGGGGTGCCTCACCCGCTGCAGTCCAAGGTAGAGCAGATATTACGACTATTCCTAGTACCGTTGCAGCTGCAAAACAGGCGTACAAAATGGCAGGCCTGAGGCCAGAAGATATCGACTTTGCTGAGGTGCATGATTGCTTCACAATTGCAGAAGTAATTGATGTCGAGGATTTAGGTTTCTTCAAGAAGGGAACGGGGGCACAAGCTGCAAGGGAGGGAGCAACAAGGAGAGATGGTCGGATCCCGATAAATCCGTCTGGCGGATTAAAATCAAAAGGACATCCAATAGGTGCAACCGGAATAGGACAAGTGGTAGAAGTATTCGAACAGTTTACGGGAGCTGCAGGCGACCGAACTGTAAAGGACGCAGAAATCGCATTGACGCATAATTTTGGGGCGACGGGTGCAAGCGCGGCGGTCCACATATTTCAAAAAGTATAGGCTGGAGACTTGTTAGATTATGAAAAATGAATCAATTCAGACTCAGAATAAATTCATAGATTCTGCAATAAAAGGAAAAATATTAGTTAACAAATGCAGAAATTGCGGTCAACTCATGTTGGAGACTGTGTACTATTGTCCTGTTTGTTCAAAAAGTGATTTTGAACTAGTAGAATTCGATGGAGTAGGAACCGTAGTCACTCATACAATCCAGGCTGTAGCTCCAGAAGGTTTCGAAGATCTTGATTCTTATGCATGGGTGGTCTTCAGTGTAGACAACACGCCAATAAGGGCATCAGGGTTTTTGCCTGGGATTAAAGTGCCAGCTGATTTACCGATTGGTTCTAAGGTCAAAGTCACCGGTTATGATAAGAAACATGGTCTCTCGCTTCAGAAGCTACCGTGAGACTAGCAGAAAAAAGCAACGGAAAGTTTGTCTACTAGTTTTCAAACTTAAGAACTGCAATATTATATTATCATAATATTTCTTTGTTGACGTCGTTCCATACAAACAAATAGCCAATATACAAGATTATATTGCGAATTATACTAGAATTTCTTTACATCAGCTTTATGATACTTTCTGGTTCATACACTCTAACAATAATCCTTACATTCTATCCGTAAGGATCTTTATCAATGGAGCACCATAGGCAATTCCAGAGTGATCTGACAAACGCAACCCAAATCGTAAACAAGCAAATCGGTAGGCTAAAGACGCTCCACAAAAAGTTTTCCTCAATGGATGTAGATTTCAGGAAACAAATAGGTGAAAACATCAAAGCCGGCAATAATGCGCGTGCAAAGGTGTTAGCAACTGAATTGGCAAATATCAGGAGGGTTCAACACACAACTCAGAATATGGGTATTGCCCTTGAAGTTGTGGTTCTCCGTTGTTCTACTATAAATGAATTTGCAATGATAATGGACACGATTACACCAACTGTCCAGATGATTAAGGATATTCAAAAAGACATTTCCAAAGTTGTTCCTACAGCAAACGAGGTTATTGAAGATGTTACGAAGACCACGTCCCATGTCCTAATGAACTACAATGTTAATGCTGATTTAGGTAAAATCTCGACTCCCCTGGATGAAGATTCTTTAGGCATTCTAAACGAAGTGGAAGAACTTCTGGAGGAAGAGACAAAGTCAAGACTCCCTGACGTCCCAGAGAATATTAGTATTGAAAAGAAGGTAAAAGAACCATCTGAAATGCTACTTGAACAGAATAGGGTATTGGTAGAAACCTGATCAAAAATGAGGTACAAGCTGAGATGTAGGTTCCTTTATACCATTGGTAAAGAAATATTTACAAAGTAGTTTTAATTAGTTAATTAGAATAACGGCAGCGAGGATCATTTGAGTCAGGATTCTTTATCTCAATCAGAAATTAGACCCGGTGGAGTTCTTCAAACTGCATCAAGAAGGGTAAGGATGATTTTTTCTGTCATGGCAAGTCCGAACAGAATTGATATTCTTCGAATTCTAAATTCTAAAGGCCCTTTGACCTACTCCGAGTTAAAATCTCTTGCAGGTTTTAAGTCGAAAAAGGAGTCTGGGAAATTTGCATATCATCTAAGAAAACTGCTAAGACAATCGCTTGTTGCATTAAATAAAGCAGAAAGAAGATACACAATAACGAATTTAGGAAAACTTGTACTTAGTCTTGCCAGACAAATCGAAGAGAGGTCGATAATAGAGAGTGGAAAGATGTATGTAAGAACATCAAGACATTCTATTGAAGAATTCAATTCAAACAGGATCATTCAATCCCTAGTCAGGGAAGCGAATATGCCGCTCGAACAGGCTCACAAAATTACTGAAGAGGTGGAAAACAAGGTCTACAAATTCCAGACAGCTTACCTGACTTCATCTCTCATAAGGGAAACTGTGAATTCCGTACTGATTGAACATGGTTTCGAAGAGTATAGAACCAAACTTGCTCGACTTGGTCTACCGACTTCCGACGTGGTGGAGCTATTTAATGGTAGTACTAACGGCCGAAACGAAATCGACAGCATCCTTTCGGAGGCTTCAGTAGCGGTTTTTTCTGAAAACCTTCTCTTTAACACTCTACCCAAAGACATAACTGACATGCATCTTGCAGGGGAACTAAATATCTCCAACAGTGGTCTTTGGGGACTCATTCCAGATACAATATTCTATGATTCTAAGGATCTAGTTGAAAATGGACTAGATTCCAAGGGCAAATACTTGAACGTGTCACGGATACTTCCTATCAAAAAATTAGAAGATTTAACTACAACCTTTCCAAGAATGGTATCACTTCTTTCCAGAGAGGCTTATGGCGAGGTAGTATTTGATAATCTAATTGGATCAATTTTCAACAAAGCTCAATACAACCTCAAAGAAGTAGAATCATTATTCACAGCCACTTTGCTTGCATCCTCGATTGCCAGATCCTATTTGCCAGGTGGATACCCAGTAGTAACAATCACGATACCCGCAGACGACCTTGAATCCAATATTGTAGCAGCATTACTGAATGGATATCGTAGATATGTGGAGAATACCCCTGTGCCAAGAATAGGAGTTCAAATAACATGTCAAGATTACAATTCTATTCTTATGCATTCTGAAGTGATAGGATCTATTGGACTCGCGGGAGGAATGATTTCTGTGTCCAACAAAGGAGTACGGACTCACACTGGAGTTCTAAGAAACGCGAGTAATGACGAATCAGGACTCGTTATAGGTCTGCAATCCCTAGCAGTTAATCTTCCAAGACTGGCTTACCAATCGAACAAAGATGAAACCTACTTCAGGGCACGGCTGGCGTTGATGTTGAAACCAGCTGTAACCGCACTTGCTATTAGGAAGAAAGTGATCTCTGACATAATAAGAAAGGGAATTCTTCCCACACTTTCACAAAGATCACAATTGATGCA
>JBAWET010000204.1:0-3807 GCA_049591355.1 Nitrososphaeraceae archaeon | reverse complement strand
AGCGATTACTCTATCACTCGCTGCTGTTTCAGTTTCTAAATTTAAGTTTCATTTTCATACCATATTTTGGTCTCAGAGTTATTGCAGGATCCAATTTGACGCGCTGAGTTGGGACTTTTCGCATTTCCCATTTTCGTGCCAATGTTGCTATGACAAGAATTCCCTCCATCCACGCAAATGACTCTCCAATACACCCCCTTATCCCACCTCCAAACGGAAAGTAGCTAAATCGAGGTAAATGGGTTTTGAATTCTTCGGTCCATCGATCCGGGTTGAATCGATTCGGTTCCTCAAAGTATCTTGGATCATGATGCATAACGAACTGGCTCATTAGTATTGAAGAACCAGAAGGTATATGATATTCTCCAACAGAATAATCATTTTCAACATAACGGCCAACAGTCCAAACAGGAGGATACAATCTCATTGATTCTCTAAAGACTTTTTCCGTGTATTGTAATTTTGGGATGTCATCAGTTGAGACAATTCGTCTGGTTCTAGTACCATCGTTGTTTCTATTGGCAAGAATAGTGTCTAGTTCTTCATGTAGTTGTCTCTCGACATCCTGATTTTCAGAAAGCAAGTAAAATGTCCACGTGAGTGCATTAGCCGTGGTCTCATGACCTGCGATAAATATTGTCATAACCTCATCTCTTACCTGTTTATCGGACATTCTGTCTGCAAAATTTTCAGTATTAGCACTATTGGAGTTATGGTCGATCTCTGTATCTTGTGCCTGAAGTAATCTCGTCAGCAGGTCACCATATTCTATTTCTTTACTTCTTCGATCTGTTATTAGTTCGTAAACTAGTGTATTCAATTCCTTCATTGCTTTGCGAGCGCCTCTAACCATGGGCAGTATCGGGACCTTATCAAGAACCTGGCCTATCGGATTCTGAAGCCTCTTTGAGTAGTTACGACAGGTGGTCAACGCTTTGCCGACTTGTTGGGCTTCTGATGTTATATCGTAATTTAGTACAGATTTACATATAATGCCAAGTGTTAGCTCCATCATCTCCTGGTTGATATCTAACACCTCCCCATCTCCCCAACTATCAGTCATTCGCTCGGCATAATCTGTCATGATATTTCCATATGACCTAATTTGCTTAGGATGAAATATTGGTTGTATTAATCGTCTCTGACGGTTATGGAACTCTCCTTCACTTGTTACTAATCCTTCTCCTAGCAGTCCTTTTGCGATCTGTAGTCTCTTCCCCTTTTTGAAATTGCGATGATCGTGTATGAGGATCTTTTCTATTAGATCAGGATTGTTAATTAGGTATACGTGCTCGCGTCCAAGTTTAAAATAAGATATGTCGCCGTATTGTTGAGCTATATTCGTTAACATATTGATAGGATCACCAATAAATTCACTAACCAGCTTACCTGGCATTTTGTATGCCGGACCTGGAGGATACTGCGTTGATTGACTCATCAGAGGGTTTCCGGTACTGGTGATTATAAGGTTTATTGATTTGGTCGGCAGGTCAGAATTTGTCCATAACGAATAACCTAACACCATGAAACTGTGTATCTAGAGTAGTAAGATTAGTATGACGTACGCCACCGTGCAAGACAAAAACTTGTATTTTTTATTTGTAGCAACGATTTGGAACTCTTGTCTTATCTTCTAAGGGGAATTGCAAGCATATTATTAGAATCAATCATACATACTGACACAACATCTTTTTATTTATTGATGTAGTATAAGTTATAATAATGACTGGTCAGGACAGTAACACCTGAAACTTGGACTGACGCGTCAATGAAATCAAACGAAGAAAAAGCGTATTAGCTGACAAAGGAAGAAAAAGTAGTTTCTACATCACCACAACATGCCATTACAACAGGTGAAGACATGATTTCGGATCAAAATGAGAAAAGAACGGCAACAACTGACTTGCCATCCTCGTCAAACACGTCACCGCGACATACAGAATGTAAAATTCCATATGCATTATACGATAAAAACTTCTGTTGATGCTGCAAGACAAGACTTGAGTAATTGATGGCTAACCCTGGTCCATCTCTTTCGCATTGTCATCCTAGACTTGCAAGTGATCTGAGGATATTTTTTATCTGCTTTCCGTGGAGAAGCTCCATGAAATTTGTCTTGAAGATTCTGCTTAAAGCTGACCCAATTGCCTTCTTAGAGAACTAATTAACTAAATTGGAATTGATTGTATCACGGGATGAAACTCGGGTAATGGATTTGAATTCTTTCTAGAATACATTATATAACAATGAGGCTTATTCATGTTTATGCTTTCAATCGTGGATGCAAAACCGCCCGCACCTGCACAACTCCGTAGTTTAAGTTCATCTGATCTCGGCGTCATCACCTGGCGAGTTGCTTATTTTAAGGAGAGAATCAGGGAATATGCCGGTATAGACCCTTATACTACAAGAGATCCGTTAGAGCCAAATGACGATTATGACTATTCAATTGTTCTAGATAGGAAAAATTTAGCCAGAGTGATTTCGCTAATAGCAGCAAAGAAAGATGCTCTGCCGCTACCTTGGAGTGATATAATGGCCGACACATTACTTCATTTGCAAATTTCTAAAGAAAATGCAAGTGTAGTGAAATACGAACTCATGCCAAAGGATAATAACAATTTTTATGCGTACAGATATTCCACGAATATAGCTGGTTATATCATGTTTGGTTCTCAGATCTGTGGAATCCGTAGAGAAATGGGATGATTTAGATGTTCTCATGTACGAACTAGTCAGTTGTCGATTAACTTCCGTAGATACTTTTGTATTGAGTAGCCTGGCGCATCGCAGATCTGGAGATAATTAAAACCCGTGAATATCTGAGTTTCAAAATATCATTTTGGGTATCTGCCAGTAATTTATTATTCGTGGTTATTACGAGCTAACATGTTTGTGTATGAATTTTGTAATTTATTTCAAATTGGGAGCACAACCCAGTGTTAGGAGGGATCGAGGGTTTATTGCCACAAATTCGCGAGCAACTAAAACAGATAAATAAGAAACACTGAATAATTTATGTAGATGTTATCTTCTGAAACAACAAGAATTATTTTTATTAAGAAATAGGAACAATTGTCAACTCTGAAGGAGTAATTTCTAATAAGTAAGTTAAGGGTTAAAGACTGTTTACCTCTCTCATTATCTCATCATATTCAAGGCATTAGCTGAGCTTTTAGGTCATTGGTAACTCAGTGAACTAAAATTAAATAACTGACTGACTAAGCTGCTTCTTGTCATGGCCATTGAAATCATACAAAAGATACTATATTAATCATTAATCGTTTTTGCAGCTTTAAGCTTGAAATGATAATAGCGTATCAATCTTTGTAGTATGTACTGGTTCTGTTGAATAGTCTATATGAAAAAACTCTTCACATTCTGGGCACATAAGTAAATTGTCAAAACCTTTTGACAATTCGTTATCAAAAGAGCTTATACGGGTATGACACCAAGGACAGGGATACGAATACTTTATTCCTTCTTGATTCAAATTAAAATAATTATCACTCACTAGACTATCAACCCTTCTTTTTTCAGACAGCTTTCACAATATTTCTGGACTAAAACACAATGCTTAACATGATACTTGACTATATGAGTTGGAAGTTGCCTGCAGTTGGTACAACGTCCCCCTGCACTTCCTGTATTGTTCATCATGATCTTTCTTAGTTTATAGTGCTTATACAAAGTTCCCTTCTCTGATTTCATAATCTTGTCAAGTTCTTGATTTTGCGCATTTGAAAGTGCGATAGGCTCGATTGTGAGATTCTTTCGAATAGGCTTCTTTCCCATAAACTCTAACAT
>JBAWET010000203.1:0-7779 GCA_049591355.1 Nitrososphaeraceae archaeon | reverse complement strand
GGATTGGCTAGAGGATTTATCGTATTACCTTGATAGCGAACTCATCGAGACGTTTCAAGGCTCTGGTTATACGCCCTTTTTTGTTTAAGAACCCTCCTCATTTTCTTCAAGTTTGTTGAGACCTTTTGTATGTCCAATTATGGCCAAACATATTTTTCGAGAGATAAACACTGGCTCAAACTTTCAAAACCGCTGATTTAATTTCGCCCTAACCTATCCCTGGTCTAGATTCGTTAATCCCTTTTCGTTTATCCAAGTTATCTAATACTTCTTCGTACTGTCGGTCGAACGGCTTGATATCTATATTCATACCTTCAATTCTTCCAAAAACTTTCACAATGCTTTTTGCCGCAAGGGGTTGTGGTATTGTCTTGTTTGATATCTCACCATAAAATCCTATTGCCTCGATATTTCTTTGGACAGCCATTCCCAAAATAAGACCGTTGAACCATGTAATTGTTGAAATTTCATTACCAATAACATTTATTCTGAATTTCAAGAGCAATTCTCTTAGAGTGGCAGTGGTCGCAACCGCAACAACCCTTGGTTCCTCAGTTAGTTGTTCATTAAACGAACCGCCGGCAGTATACAGGCGAGTAATTCGGCCGATAGACATACAATAGTCAAGAAAAGTGGTGCACAATCCAAAGAGCTCCCTTGGATCTTCTGGTTGGTTGTTACCAGAAAATACCAACAATTTTTGTGTATCACTGTAGTAAATATTGTACGTATCAATCACATTAGCAACTAGACCGTCCTTTACACTCACCCAGGGTTTTTCGACTGAGGTAATGCTAGCTACCAACTCAGCATCAAATTGACTAGCTAAGAATGTAGAAGTTAATCCACCTACCCTTCCCATGTCCGGAAGTGAGGCAAAAACAACGAAAGGTTCTGAGTGGACCTCCTTAACTATGTTTAGCTTTAGCATGCCTTATCAATATCATAGGTATACTCTCAAATGGTGTTAAAATGTTTACTCGTCAAACACATCGTGGATCCGATTCATTTTTCGGCCAGTTCGCAATTCTATAGAGTGACAGAACATTGAATTTGAATCCTAACGCAGTCTTTACGAGAAATATCACATATTTTTTCTAGAGTTTAAATATTCTTTGATTATCAGCTAGATGTATTTCTATAGGTTGGACTCTATGATACAATCCCTAGTCGTCCCCAACCCATTTCTGACGAGTCTAGATCATGATATTGTCGACAGTACTCCCTTTATTTTCACGTTATGTGATTCCGGGGGGATGAAAATATCAATAGCTACGGTTTTACCATTTTTTGCGATCTTAGCATCCGTATCTATTTTGTGATCTAACAAAATCGTCAATGTGTGAATATCTGAAACCTGAGGAATTCTCAATTCAACGATACCGCCTGCAGGATTATAATGATCAGCCAAAAAAGTCAAACTATCATCATCTTTATTGTATTTGAAATCGCTTATCTTTGCTGCACTTTCTAAACTATAGGGTAAGAATTGATCATTGCCCAAAACCAATGTATTTATTGGTGCGTTAATATCGAAACCAGCACAGCTGAAATAAGTTGCCTTGGATTGCACCGCAGTATTTGGTTTAGCGACATAGTTTTCAATGTCCCCAGGTCTTAGGATAGGGATTGTAATAGTTTTTACCGAGTCGATTTGTGTCCCATCTTCTTGGTGGACTGATGCATACACGCTAACATTATGAAGAATAACGTTACCAATGTTTTTTACTGTTCCCACAAGGATTTTACCTCCTGTGGCATTCATCGTGGAGTAATTTTGAAGCAACACTTCATAAAATGGTGATTGAACTTCAGATACCTTTTCAATGTATGGCAGGTCAATTACAGAATAATTCTGACCCATATCAAACTTAAATGGAGACTCTGTAAATGGATAAACGATACTTCCCAGAGTCTTATTGTGCAAAACTTCGGAATCTCCTGAAGTATTAAGAGTTTTAAGTGCTATGGTAATTTCAAGAGGTACGTAACCATGATTCTTAATTAACCCCACCACATGCGCATTTCCATCAGAATCAACGTAAGAATACGGCTTGGATATTTGAACTTGGTCGTAGGAGTATGCTAAATGGACAAATGACGAGTTTGCACAAAGTAAAGTTAAACACATCGCCGAAAAAATGACCATCAGATACAGGATGGGGACCTTGTAGCGCATAATCCTACTAATAATCAAGAGATATTTATTGCAATAAGTATCAACCTAATCGTTTTATGTGCTAATTGCGTCTAGACGGAAATTATTGATTTATTGCATATTTCTGGTTTCTCAATTTTAGCAGGACAGTCAGAATTACTGACTCCACAATTCAGTAGATATCTCTACACACTCCCTATGAATTAAAAATCAGTGTGTAGGGCTATTTACTTCATGTGCTCTATAGGCATATTTTCAGGAAAAAAGGCAAATTATTTTCACAAATGCCCTTTATCTCCTCAGATCAGAGCTATTACGGTAATTGATTAATTATCCATCAGTGATAGAGTCGAAAGGCTTCATTGCTTCGGGAAGCCTTTCGACTAGATCTGTGGCGACCAAATGAAGACCGATTTGTTCAAAAGCAAGACATGCGGCAATCCCGTTAAAGTACACCGCCAGTGCGGAGGCATCAAAAGGATTCATTCTCGCCAATAAACTTGAGGCAATACCGTCTAGCACATCTCCTGTTCCACCCACAGTCATTGCGGGTGTACTCCTCATGATTGTTGCCAAATTTCCTCTTCTGTCGGCTATGATATTCAACCAGCCCTTGAGGACTATTGTGATCTTATATTTTTCTGCCATTTTCATGACATTTGAAATCATTTCTTCTTTATTCGAACCAGGGGCTTGTTGAAAAATTCTTGCGTATTCTCCAGCATGTGGCGTCACAATTGTGTCTGACGCTGTTATTATATCAAGAACATCTGGAATCAATGCAGAGGCGTCTAGAACCAATTTCGTTCCTTTATCGATCAATCTTCTAACGAGTAACAGTAGCGCTTCTGGTTTGGAAATACTCATTCCCATTCCAATTGCGGCTGCATGAGGTACTTTTGGGAGACTACCAAGTAACCTGTTTGCGGAACCTACCGTAAGACGGTCCGCCGGCATAGGTAAAGCAATAACATTTGGAGAATAGGATCGTAATGTTGTCGTAATTGATCTAGGTACTCCAGTATAAACCAGATCTGTACCTGCTCGTAGTGCAGCCAATGAGGCCAGAAGAGGTGCTCCATGATAAATGCTACTTCCGCCAACTACAAGAACAATTCCATTTTCGCCTTTCTTAGAAAATACATTTCGAGAGACCATATGTCCTTTAATGTATTCAGAGGTAACAGTGATTAAGTTTGGCAATATAATTGACATACTCGGACTTAACAAAAAAACTTTCCGAGCTCCTACCTGGTCTCCTGACAAAAGAGGAGATTTATCCACCCAACGTTTACCAAGTCAAGTAGACTGCAGGAATCTATTGTGTTCTTTATTTAATTTACCTCTTAGCTAATTGATGATATTCGTATTTCAATGACTCATGTCTTGTAACCTGTACATATCATTAACTGTCGTTGCTAAGAAAAAAATTGAGATACACTAGAATATCGTCGTATCTTCCAAAGAAAATATCGCTTAGGCTCAAGAACGACATCAATTGATTATCGCCATTTTCAGTCTATCTCGAGTTGGAAAAATTTAGGTGAACAACTTGCACCTGTGGAATAGACAATTTATTATCCTACCGTGAATGGAGGCAATCTTATTACTTGATGCCAATGCTACTGACGAAATACCTATTTGATACAGAATAATTGTATATCCTACGTAATGTGACCTTATCTAGTTCTTATTAACAATACGGAGAAAATTTAAATTTGTTACATGGTCACATATTACAATTAGTAAATACGTTTTAGCTAGAGGATATTGAATTTTTATTTTCTAAGCTGGAACAAATTCTGCCTAATATTTTTTGGAGATCCAACTATGGGTATATGGAAACCACATGATTTACAACAATTTTTGTTATCCAGATTCCATGAAGTTATACTAAAGCCGTATCTTTCAACCGCTACAGCTTTGCACTGTGGACAATAAGTGTGTTCAAACTTATGCCCCGGTGTATTACCCATGTATGCGTAGTCGAGTCCTTCTTTCTTTGCGATCTGGTGATGTTTCTCAAGTGTGATAATGGGAGTCATATCAAATTCCATCATTTTATAATCTGGGTGAAATCGTAAGAAGTGTATCGGAGTATCCGGACCCAGTTCATCATAGACAAATTTGCATAATTTTCGTGCATCGTCAAGATCATCTCCTATCTGAGGAACAATTAAGTCGGTGATTTCCACGTGTATTTTGGTTTTGGCCTTTATTTCTTTAATGGTCTGGAAGATTGGTTCTGCGTCAGGAATCCCCACGTAGCGCCTAACAAATTCTTTATTTCCACTCCCCTTAAAATCGACGGTGATACAATCCAAGAAATCATTCATCATATTAACAGATTCAGCTGTATCATATCCATTGGACACGAATATGTTAAAAATCCCCTTTTTGTGTGCTTCTATTCCACAATCCTTCGCAAATTCAATAAAAACTGACGGTTCATTGTAAGTGTAAGCTATTCCTTGGGCTCCATAATTCACTGCGTTCAAAACCACTTGTTCAGGACTCATCTCCGTCCCTTCAATTTTCCGTCGTTGTGAAATATCATAGTTCTGACAATATTTGCACAACCAATTGCATCCAGTAGTTGCAATCGAGTAAATAGCTGAACTAGGCATGTAATGTGTTACAGGTTTTTTCTCTATTGGATCTATTTGACCAGCTATGACCCTCCCGTAAGTATATAGCCACAACTTGCCCTCTGTTACTCCTCTTATGCCACATAATCCTATTTTTCCTTCGGGGATCTCACACAATCTAGCGCAGGCGGTACATTTCATCCTGCCGTTTGGGAGCTTGTGGTAGAGTTCTGCCTCTTTCCCCAAAACAACCGAAGAGTCCACTATAACTATTATAACACAGTACACGTTTATAAATCAGCCTGACTTGAACCTCAGAGCATTAACGAAATATTTTCCAAATTAGCTTCCACGATGTATCTGTCTTGTGTAACGAATCTGAAGTAACCAATTACATTATCTCCCCTCGCACGAATTTATAATTAACAGGGTTTTTGCTTCTTTTTACACTCGATCTTTGATACATTGTGTTTGAATGCTTTGTTTAATTATCAAGATGCATGTCATGATAGTGATAAATTGATGGATGGAAGACAAACCATCTAATAGCACAGCGCAACTTTATTACTTGATATCCCGTCATTGATTGAAATTAATTGGTACCGTGAACCACTTTGCAAAAAATGTTTGCATCCCCTGAGAGATCACGATCATGTCATTGCTAAAAAAAAAGACATAGTTATGATTAAACAATGTACTATCGGGGTCTGCTATTGTACAATTTCTATTGACTTGAGATCTTAACCTAGGTGAAATTGTTATTCGAAGAGAACCCTAGCCGTTAGACAGGTCACTATTGGCTTTTCTCTGGATATGTTAGTCGTAATCAACATGTCCTGTGCTGCCAAGCGACGCTGAACGTACGGCTACTTTAGATGGGCATGAAAGTTTTTGAATGTAATTGCCGAATGCGACTAGAGATGGTCTGGAATCCTGTTCTTGGATAGTTGAAGTGCCACCCATAAAATTGCTACCCAAACAGATACTAAATGTAGACAAAACATAATTTCAGAAAGACTTATTCGTGCCTTATTCCTCATCGTATAGTCAAATCATCTTGATTTTTTAAGAAATTGATGAATTATCATAAGCATTGCTTAATGCCTCCAATTATTTCTCTATTTGTTTGGTATTTGATTAGACGCCTATTTCCTTTGCAAGCATTACAATCTTTTTTCCATCGCTAGTTAGTCTATTGAAGACCTTGTTTTTAACAGTCTTCCTGTCTACCAGTCCTCTTTTCTCGGCCTTGAGAAGTAATTTGTGCCCGTATCCATACGCTCCTAACTTTGTCAACAATTCTCTCGTAGGGTATTCCCTTCCTTGGCCTATGGTTTTGAGTACCTTGACCATAGCTCTCTCCTCCACTAATATTTTGAGTAGTCTTGCATCTTTCATACCATGGTTCTATACGTATAATTATATAATCGTTACGCATTACCAGAAATTGGAATAATGGGAATGATTCGTGGCGTCAGTCAAAATCATGTATGCAAGTAATAGTAAGCAAAAAATAAATACTAAATTGGTTGAAGATCTAAATCCTTCTGTTGAAAATTGTTTCCCATACTCTAGTCATATTTATCTTTTGCTTGTATTGGGGTAGAGGTAACGATAAGAATATTAAGAATGATTGCGACTTTTCTTATTGCTTATCAGTCTCTTGCAACAGAAAGATTACTATGTTTGTCGGCAGGACTAAACTGCTTGTTCTATCAGCTTGAATAGGTATCGGAAGCTCTATAGCTAATCTGCTAAGCTTGTCCATTACACTATTATCGTTTATTCGTATTTGGGTTGATCAAAAACATTTTAAGAGTAAGGTTTACATCACAAGGGTCTAATCCTAGTATCAATCTCTGAGGGATAACACTTAACATTTAGAATAGCGTATATTATGTAAATGTCTAACGGATAACACGAAATGGTTCATCAATATCTATGCTGCATAGTGGCGGATATTTCAACTATTACTGGTAAAGTTTTTTTCACATCAGCAAAAAGTATGTCTTACTATCATAAACTGGTAATTATTAGGCACTCCATGCCCGTAGTTTCGTTCCAAATTTGGAACTCGACGATAGTGAGATAAACCTAAACCTTTTCACGGGATTAGCTTATGAATGTTTAAATGAGGATTTTGTCTATAATCTAGTATGTCCGAGAGCTCAAAAATAAACGAAAGTCCTTCACATTTCATGGTCCTTGAAGCAATAGCCCGAGGTATTGATTCAATTGATAAGATCTCTAATGCTGTACGAAAAAACAAAGATGAGGTTAGTTCTATAGTTAAAGATTTAGTTATCCAACGTCTGGCAACTATGGTTGAGAAGAGGCGTTTTTTTGGAGGCAAGAAGGTAAAAATAACCATAACTGAGACGGGAAAGAGTCTTCTAGGTATTAAACATGAAGAATTAAAACAAAATAAGCAGAAATTGGAACAATTGTATGAGAGTGGGGACAAGCAGCAACTCCAAACCTATATGGACTCCAACAGAATGTGGATGCCTTACATGTTATTTTCTGGGCTAATGAATGTATTGTTTTTCACGTCAATGTTATCCTTCATGGGAATGTCAATGAGTCCATCCGAAAGCTCAGTTGCAGACAATAGTGGCAGCAGTTCTGATGCTTCTGATACTGCCGGAACTGACAACCAGGCTGATGCTGGTAGCGCATCCGATGCAACAGATACTGGCGATATGAGTTCTGACGGTGGAGGCTTTGACGGTGGAGGCTTTGACGGTGGAGGCTTTGACGGTGGAGGCTTTGGTTTTTAGAGATATAAGTCAAGCAATCCACGAAATTCAATCAGCTGAACTTTATAATAGATTGATCATACTTGGCTCTGCTTGATATGTCGATCTTCGTGTTCCTTCCATCAGAAATTAGTGTAAATAACGACTCTCCTATAATACAAGAATTCTATATATGGATCCTACATTCACAGTAACTATCGGAAAACAACAATATTTGATGTCTTTCGTCATTCATGATTGAAGTGCCCGATTCGTGATTAAATCAATATAAATG
>JBAWET010000202.1:0-5725 GCA_049591355.1 Nitrososphaeraceae archaeon | reverse complement strand
CTAATCAGAGTAACATAAGCCAAGCAGATGCAAACATGATTGTGGAGAAATTCAAGGGAATTGGCATATGGGGAATGGCATATTGGGAATGGAGCTTTGTAATCAATGAAACTCCAAACTTCAATCTGGTCGATATCATGTATGACAAAGCAACTGGAACAGGAAAGCTCCAACCCACAAAATACTTTGAAATCATGACAAAGGCTTACCAGGATGTATATTATCAGCCCTCTGAACGTGTATTCCCGACTGTATCAAGATCCACTTTGTCGTAGACCACAATAAGGCACATCTCTTACTTTATTAAAATTTAAGTGTCTCTATTGTGGAATGCTGATTATCTTTTGAGATAGTTCATTATTTCATTGAATGCTAATTTCCATCCTTCAGGTCCAACTCCTTTTAATCTCATTATCCTTTCAATATGTGAGCTTTGCCAAGTCCCATCAGTTCGTTGAACTAACATAGGAAAATCGACTAGCTGCAGCATTGACTCGTCATTGGGACTATCTCCAATACCAAAGAAGACAACTTTGTTTTTGTATTTGTATTTGAACAGATCAATTAGTACTTTCACGGCTGTGCCTTTGTTATTTCCTCCCGTAACATCCATGAATCTTCCCCCAGAAATTACCTTTAGACCAATATCTTCCACCTTAGTAACGAATTTATCAAAATCACGATTATTGATTTCTACTATAGTTTCTCCGTACTCTCTTTGAATCATTCTCAGTGCGGCCTCTTTTTCCATCAGTGCTATTTTACAAAGTTCATCTATTGACATCTCCGATGCTGCTGTGAAATCCAAATCATAATTTTCGCGTAATTCTTTAAGTTTCGACATGACTATCGCAGCCGGTTTTCCTAGTTCTATGACTTGATAATTGTCAATTTTTCTTGCTTTAAAATTCAAAGTACCATCAAAATAGGATAAGGGAAGGAATATAGCACCACCATTTTCCACAATAAATGGTTCAGAAAGCTCGGCTTCTTCCATTATAAGTTCCTGTTCTGCCTTAGTTTTGGATGAGCATAATATTAAGGGGATTTTACTCTCAGTAAGTTTTTTTACGAGAGCCCTTGTCGCATCAAATTGACCAGTAAAAATATCTATTAGTGTTCCATCAATATCCGTAAAGACAACTCCCTGAGACATTTGGTTGCGTTAATTGATTAAGATATACCATTTATAATTAATTACATTAGAGTGAAGTCGACTTTTATGGTAGAAAACTGCGCTGTTTCATATTTGGATTATCTCCAATCGTCTATTGCATAGACATCTTCTTTATGGTAACCTGGATCATTATTTTTAGTCATCATAACTCCTTGATATTCTGTCTTGAACCCCTTCGATATCATTTTTCTGTATGCACCCAAGTTACCAATATTGACGCCAGCGAGAAGTGTCATTAGTCCTTGCGATGCAGCATAGCGTTCGCAAGCTTCGAGAAGATAGTCAAAATTATCGGGGGCGGATTGGCCTTCATTTGCTGCCATTCCAAATTTAACATAGCATGTACCACTTCCGGCTTCCGTTCTTGGTCCGCAGTGACATACCGCTAGACCTCCTAAATCATTCTTTGCGTTAGCCTTAAGAAGGATAATTTCACCAAGCTTCTGCGTAGTGATAGAGACTATTTCGTTCCTAAGATCCAAACCTTTATAGATTGAATTAGTGAGCGAACTACAATTCCCGAGGATTGTTGATTTTCTGTCAAGTGGGACGTCGGAATATTTGAACCAATTTGTCGGAGTCGGAGCTTCATGTTCTTTTGTTTTGCTAGCTGAGCCAACAGGTTTTGACATCACGTTAGTGAGAAACCTAGGCCAGAAGTCATATTTTTGATAGAAATGGATATGTTTAGGACTGTGAGAAAATGTGAATAACCCGATATGTTTTGTTCCCAGTCTTTCAAATATTTCCAATGTCTTATTCAGCAGATTTTTTCCGATCCCTTTATCCCACAAGTCTGGACGCACCGTGAGCGGTCCAAAAAATCCCACACTACCCCAGTTCGCAACAAAATTCGATCCTACCAATTGCCCATACATTTCAGCTGCCAACGATAATGAGGGATCTGCTCTAAAACGCGTCCTTACAAAATCTGCATCCCCGTAAAAAGTCCCTGGATCAAGTAATCCAAGAAATGTACCAAAAGCAATTCTAGAGATTCTATCCGCTTCGTCTAGATCAACCTCTTTGAGCGCTCGGATTATAGGTTTCATTGTTAGTAAGTATGAGTTTCTGCTTTACTAACGTTTTGAGAAATCTCCTCTTGAAGAGTATATCAATATGAATCGGCATTAATATCGATGTGATTGGACTTTATAGCTCTTAAAGATCTTCACTCATAGGAAAGTTGGTATTGCCTTGATCACATATCCATGAAGTAACTAAAAGAGAGACAAGTAATTATTATGGTATAAGGTTTGAGGATAAAGTGAAGGGATATCGAAAACTTACACTGATTACTGCAATGCTAGGATTGGTTATTCTAGTACCGTTCGTAGTAGGCTACGCATATGTCAATAGTTTAATAGGACTCCCAATTTTAGGTCTCTTTCTTGGCTGGCTATTACTTTATGTATTTCTTCTCCTTATTGTAAATATTGCCAGTCTCTATATTGCCTTTAGAATAAAGAATACGAAGATTGCTGGTATCCTGTTAATAGTATGCGGGGTTGTTATACTCGCTTCGACAAATTACTTCGGAATTCCCTCGTTTGTCTTATTTTGTATTGCGGGAGTACTTGCATTAAGAGAGAAACCAACATTCTTCTATCAGATCAAAAAAGAATAGAGGTGGGCTTGAAGGAAAGACAAACAAGAAGAGTACCCTATATTTTGCATAGTAAAATTTTTATGTTACTGATCTTGAGGAGTATAAACCTGTTTGAACTTTTAAGTGTACGACTCCATGATTTCACGCATATTCCTGAAATATAGTTGGCGGCTATACTGGTGCTACTTATGCCTGTCAATAGTAATTTATTTATTTATTGGAACTATGCTGATAAACTTTCTGTTATACATTCAATTTTCTCATTCGACCCCAATCCTGTTAGTATACGAATTAGCAAAGGTCATTTCATAAATTAAGGGTTAGAATCTGGTTAACTATTTCGTAACCAACTATCTTGGCTATCTTGACTTGACTTTTACTTGATATGATTCTACAAACTCTTGCTGGTAGTCCTTAAGACCCACCTGAGGATAGTGTGAGGAATCGGCAGTATGTGGTAATGCCACCATTTTAACGAGAATAACGAAAATTCCAATAGATGGCGGCCTAATTTGCAATTGTGCGTGATAAGCAACACCAGAGTTCCATGGCCTGCTGTAGAATTCCATAGAAGGATATTTTGCAACAGTGATCCCGGCTAGTCCCTTGTAGCTTGAGCCTATATTATCTCCTTGAGCTATGCGCAATGGCGTCTGAGTAAAATTATTATTTATTATTTTCACATTATCATTTTTTATACTAGTCAAGTTAGGGAACGATATAGAGATGATTTGGATGTCTGCAGGATCCCCCTTATTAGTGCCAATAACAGATATTTCAAATTGTCTTCCTATATTGATCTCTGATTCAGATAAAGTGACGTTACTTATTATGGGTATAGGTTTTGACAAAATTGGGCGTGAATTATAAACCAGGGGGAAAAAGTATAATGAAAGAAAGAAGTAGGCCGCTAACGAAACTGCAATAACTGCAACTAGTACGAATGTTTTTTTCTGTACTGCCAGGTTTTTGCGAGTAAATACTATATTTAATCGAAGAATTGATCGTGTTAAACTATTATTATTCTTATTCGTTTAGTAGTTTTTTCAGCGCGTGCGAAGGACTGAATCGGTACTTTTCTAGCTCCAGACAAACACAAACGAAGTTAGCGGTATAATTTGGTCAAATCAACGAGTAATTTGATGGTTTGGTCTATATTCTTTAAACTCCAAACCACAAAAAGTACATCGATATCTTACAATTTGGTTCCCGCTTGTTCTTTCTGTAGTAGAAAGATAGCTCAAATTATATTTACAGTTTGTGCACTTCATATTTTTATGTCTGGCTTATGACCTAGAATCAGAATATAAAAGGTTGATTAACAAAGTTACGTTATATATCTAAAAACTGATAACTAATTGGTTAGATTTTAAAGGATGCATCCAGTAAGTGGCTCTAGATTTCTCAGTGATATGATTTACAATTCACCATATTTGTTTATGGATTTCTCCAAATCTCATCGAGGTCGGTGTCTTCTAATCTCACCCTGACCATTTTCTTACGTTTAACATAATTTTCTATCTCCGTATAGAAGTCTTGAAAATTTGTCATATAGTCCTTCGTTCTTCTTACATCCCTCTCAATGTAAATTTGATGTTCTAGAGCATCCCAACAGTAAATCACAACACCCCACATAGCTTTCATTAAAGCTTCTTTTGGAATGAGCTTATTGTTGAATAACGCACCTATGTGATCTAGGGTAGCTCTAACTCTTTCTACATCCTGTTGTATCGTTTTGGTTTTTGCTTCTCCTAGTTCTGCAAGGACCTTGGGATCTGAGAAAATATTATCATATTTTTTATCTATTAACTCTTTTAGATATTTTGCTGTATATGCCTTACCTCCAATTTTCTCACCGTCTTTGTAGTACCGAGCTTTGTAGATTTTATATGCCTTGTAGATATTTTTCCTTGCTTCTCTGTTTTCAACATCATTATTCAAATTATAAACTTCAATGAGCCTTTGATGCTTACTATTATTCTCCTGCGTATTGACAGTTCTTCTTTGAAAATAGACTGCACTGAGTGAAACTGCTAGAGCTATAATAGCTATTATTGCTTGCGGGTTCTTTGACCAGAGATCGGTAATAGTTGACCAAGTAGAAGTTAACCATTGGAGTACATCAACTTGTGCGAAAAGTCGTAGAAATGTCATATTTTTACTGGTCTTGACATGATTTAGAGTTTACCTAATAATGTGGTCACAACCGTGCGGTCTTTTCCCTCACGATATAATTATACTCATCATATGTCATCTATTTTTCAGTAGCCGTATATTTTAATGAGATTATTTCAAGATGAGCTAAAAAATTAAAATCCAAATTACATACACCTGTCTAGATCTAAAGCTAGTGGGTATGTTATATGGATTAATTATGAGAACGCCTGCCTATCAACCAAGCAGATAAATACTCTTAATCTTCTCTAGAAAGAAGGTCGTTTAATTCCTACGGGTTTCGACGATTAAGATAATTCAAATGTCATCAATCAAACAACATCAAGAAACAAATACAATACAAAGATACCACCATGCTCAATTTTTAATCTGCAATTCTTGTTTGTGGTGTTGCTTCTTATCTTTCACATAATCCTCAGTGTGTGAATTGTCCTTCTTGCAGGAGTGATAGAATGGAGGTTATCCCGATATCTCAAAAAGAGGCATACAAGGTAAACATGGATGGTAGTAGTGTCTTAATGGAGTATTGGAATCAAGCATGATTAATTAAAACCTTAAATTAGCCCTCCTTATTTTTTGGACTTTTTACAATTATGGAATCTCACACTGGGTTTTAAGAAACGCGAGTAATGACGAATCAGGGCACGGCTGGCGTTGATGTTGAAACCAGCTGTAACCGCACTTGCTATTAGGAAGAAAGTGATCTCTGACATAATAAGAAAGGGAATTCTTCCCACACTTTCACAAAGATCACAATTGATGCA
>JBAWET010000201.1:0-9970 GCA_049591355.1 Nitrososphaeraceae archaeon | reverse complement strand
ATTTAGTAGCCATTAAATAATTTTTGCAAGCGACATATATAATCGTCTACAAATGCACATAATGTATAATATGCGCATTAGGATCGCTCTTTTTGGTCAACTTATAATCGTGTTTATACGAGAGATACGCAACTTCGACAAAATAAATAGTTACCATTCTTCATTATTTAATTTGCTCCTGGATATTGTTACCATCAGCAAGTGATATACATTCTAATGCCCATATCGAAAATCCAAATCTATTTGTAGCATATCCAGCAATTTGGGTAAATTGATTCTTTACGTAGTTTTGTGTTACTTGTGGGATAAACGGTTTGCCCTTAAATATGTCGTATTGAGATTTCTTGACAACAAGCCTTATTTATCATACAATTAGGCTGTTTGATCTTTCAAAATAGCAACTCCCAAATTACGATTTGACTGCATGCGCAGAACTCCAGAGTGCCCACCCCGGGTTGACCCGATTTGGATAAAGCTCTAGCATCTTATCGTAGAGCTCCTGCGCAGTCGCCGTCATTTCGGCTAGCCGATCGAAATCGCGGATGTACTGCCGGGTCTCCTCGATGATCCGGGGATTATCGTCGTTACTAGGTCGCTTATGCGCGGCGATAACTGCACGTGGATTGAGTGACTCAATTTTGTCGAGTGCAGAGATCCACTCCCGGCGACTCTTCGCATTTGACTCGGCGAGGTAGAGGTGAACGTCGTTGTAGACAGCATCACCAGCGACCACTAGGCCGACAGAGGGGACATTTAAACAGGTCGTGTGGTCGGTGTCGGTATGGCCAAGTTCCACTGCGACTAAGTTGTGCCCCTCGAGATCAATTACATTTCCTTTAAGCTCCTCGGCGATCACGAGCCGGTCCGGGATTTGGCCCGGAAACGCCGCCTTCCAAAACCTTTCAAGAAATTCTGGGGAGGCCTGTTGGCGCATAACTCTTACAACATCAGGTGTCGCGACTGCTCTGGCATTTGGGAACCGTTCAAGAAGAGCTCCGATTCCAAACCAATGGTCTCCATGGCCATGCGTAATATAGATCGTTGTCAGGTTCTTGCCGGTTGAAGCAACCCAATCTACTAAGGCATCAGCCTGCTTGACGGTCATAAAGGCGTCGACTAGAACGGCGTCTCGCTTGCCGTAAATGAGTGTTGACGCTAAAGCCTGAAACAACGCCTGTTTCGTACCCGGAGGCAGGTCGCTCTTTGCAATGGGTATGCCGGGCGTTACGAGCACGTCCCAATTCAGTGGGATGTCTCTAGTTCCGACTTCAGGCATAATGGTTTCCTCCTGGGAGTGAAGTACAACAGCAGCGGAGCCTGGCGTCAAGAGCATTAGCCAAACCATTAAGTATGGGCAAAGCAAAACTTGCAATAAATATTACATCTACATTTATTACAGCTAAACCGACAGCCTTTTCTCTAGATGTAGTTTCCATACTACAGGTATATATTGCAACTATATAACTCGGGAAGTTACCAATTGGTAACCTACAATTGTTAATTTAATAATGAATAAGCTGCAAGTAAAAGTACAAATTCTGGATCATTAATTACTGGCATTGAACTGATTAACAACTTTTAACTAATGAAAAGTATTATCTAAATTACTATTTTTAATTCTCTATCTTTTGCTTGAGAAATTTCCCTTCTCATCTACTTGGACTGGTATCACAGTTCCACTTTCAGGTCACTGGATTCCAGAAGAGCAGCCACAATTTGTAATAAATCAGCTATTCAAATTCTTTGGAAAATAGTATTCTTGGTACTGTTTGAGCATGTAGCCAGTAGCTATCAAGCAAACTTGATTGTTTGATTGGATTCGTGATTAATTGGGATTTTTAGTTGGATTGGTTGTCACTCTGACATTACATATTTCTTAATCATTCATGTACAATAGTAATATATACAACATCTCGTTACACAAGATATGTTTCAAAAAGCAAGAGTCTCAATTCTGCTTTGTCTAAGTATTGCGATCATCACAAGTCTTGCTTCAGCTATGTATTTTGGTGTTGCCAACTCTCAGCAAAACAAGACATTAATACAACCTCCAGCAAGTCTTGATATGTCACCCAACGGTACAAATATTATTCTGGTTCATGGAGGGTGGGCAGATGGTTCGTCTTGGGGAAAAGTAATTACTATACTAAAGGACTCAGGACATAAAGTAGTCGCAGTTAATATGCCTCTTCATAATCTTGCAGATGATGTTGCAACTGTAAAACGCGCGATTGAATTAGTTGGAAAACCAGTAATTCTGGTGGGACACTCTTATGGTGGAGAAGTAATCACAAATGCCGGTTACAATAATCCTAATGTCACAGGACTTGTTTACATTGCTGCGTTTGCACCTGATGAGGGACAATCACTTTCAACATTTGTTAGTGCCAAAGACTTCCCGCAGGGGTTCTTGATGGTGGATAGTGCAGGACTTTCCTACATAAATCCAGCAATGTTCCATGATCATTTTGCTCAGGATGTTAAACAACCTGAAGCCGATATTATGGTTGTGGCGCAGAAACCATTTAACGTGTCAAATTTTGATGAAAAATCTGGGCCGCCAGCTTGGAAGCAGCTGCCAACGTGGTATCAGATTTCTACAAGCGACCTAATGATTCCTCCTGAAGTTCAACAGAAATTTGCAAAACAAATGAACGCTACCACAATCTCAATTAATGCTAGCCATGCGTCATATGTCTCGCATCCAGAAGAGATCGCAAAGTTGATTCTGGATGCTGCAAAAGGGAAATAATCTTAACTCAAAAATAAAGTAACTAAATTATCGGCAATTATTTGATTAATAATGATGTCGTAAAGTTGAAAGTCAAGCACAGCTCCTTGGACATATCATATTGTATCAACCAACCACTTCATATAATAGACTCTTACTGCTGTCTGTTACGTACACTCTGCTGGTGGTATTATCTACAGCTACAGGCTCGGCGAATTCGAATAGTACAGATGCAAACCTCTTCCATAGAGGGGGCTTATCTAAATGTATAGTTTTTAATGGTTTCTGGACTAAAGGATCAAATTTTAAAACAACATTCTTGGATGATTTAGAAACATAAAGGGCACCGTTACTACTATTAAAACAGGAGGCCCCTGTAAACTGTTGAATAACTGACGTTTGCTAACCACATTCTTTTTGACTAGATCAATAATTAACAAATTAACAAGGAAAATAGTCTGTCCTTCGGCACCCTATTATCTCAAAATACTGTACATACAGCTCATTTCTCGCGGGGTTAGCGATTAAATACTCTGGTCCTTTACCTTGTGCAGCTGAACCTGTTCCCATTTCGATAGGCCAAAAGAATCCTTACTCAGTTAATACGGACTCCTTCACATCAGTTATGATTTTATTTAGCCTTTAGTTATTTGAAACGCACTTCTTGCCTGTTGTGAATCATATCCTGAGGCAGCTACTTGTGCCTCTATTGTGAGTTCTCCAGCATCACCATTTTCTCCAATTGTCCAATGATATGCAAACTGTCCGTTAGAGTCCGTAGTTCCGCTAAAGTCCTTTACGTAATTGTCTCCAGGGTACAGTAACTTGCCTGTAATAGTAGCACCGGCTATGCTTTCATTCGAAGCTGCATCTGACACAGTTATAGTGATATTTTGGTCACTGCCTCTTGATACCGGATTATTCAGAATATCAAATATAACCGACATGGTCTTGGTATTTTCTCCTGATGCTGCTGGCCGAGAATTAACTCCAGATGAGGACGGTGGAGTCAAGGACTCTTGTTGCTCTGGTTGTGGTGTCAACGTTCCTGTCTTATTTATGGCACTGAGTACAGAAGGCGTAAAGTTCGAAGAGACATTCGTACTCGCACTCGCTTGACCTGTTCGAACGCCTATGGCATTCACGCTATACCATCTAGTAGATTCCGAGCAAGATAACTTTGCTGTTATCCTGTTGCGGCCCTCTATAATGTCTGTATAATTTGAACTCAGAGTGAAGCTCCATTTTGAATAGTCTTCAGGCCCGGAGGCTCCCGTTGCAGATGCAGTATGATATGGCTTTATGTTGTTTACTATAACTGAGACAGTACAATCTTTGGAGATATCATCAGAGGATTCGCCCGAAGCTATCATCTCTTCACCTATGGGAACTTGTTGGCCCTCTACGGGGCTGACTATCTTGACCGATTCATTTGAAACCGGCTGCGTGGCCAAATTTTCAGTACCTTGACCATATGATATATGGTTTGAAGCCATAAAGGCAAAAACTGCGATAAAAGTGCCGGCAACAAACCAAAAGATATTTTGTTTCATAGTAAATACATTCACTGTATTAGAATTATAATAGCGTTGCTTAACACCATAATGATTCGGTCAGATAACGTTCATGATTCGATTAAGTTCTTGAGCAAGAGTACCATTAACCATAATCATTATTGGTCATGTCCATGATGCTCTTAAATTGTTGCGAGTAGCGGATCAATCATATGGCGGCCAGCTTAGTAATTATTTAGATGGTCGTTGAGAATTTGAAAGGGAAAAACTATAATTGCATTATAGGTCTCAATCTCTCAATAATAAGTTATCTTAATTTGGATTAATATGATTATTGAAATGGGGTGGCCGTTTGATTGAATCATATTTGACACAAGTTTTAGACCCATTCATGGTCTGCCGAAGACATCTCAATTCAAATTTCTGTTTTTGTCGGATTTAATCTCTTCCAATACATCACTCACGTATTTTTTCACATCATCGGAACTATTGCAGAGATATCCTTCTATTCATAGTATAATCTGGACCACAGGGATATCATCTGCGCCTAAAAAAACTAATTTCATGCGACATATAGCTTTTATCTATATTTTGAACGTTATATGCTGTCAACCTCTACTTAAGGTAGAGTTAAAGACCTGGTAGGTAACATCCTGCCTGTGCATTTTCTATATGATGAGAATAGATAACAATTTTCCATGAGATTTGTAAAGCAAGGATTAAAATTAGAAAAAATACTTTACGTGCTCATGAACGATAAATCATGGCATATCATTTACGTCGTTTTGTTTTTTTCGATTTTAATTCCTACAACTTTATTTTTATTTTCAGGCAACGATTCAAAATCTGTGAATCCACGGATAAGCGTCATTGTCATGAAAGCTACAGACAGAGACCACATCTTTCCAACCCAGCAGGGGAATACCGGAGCTATGGATTGCTTTGATAAGCTGATGGATAGTCTTAAAGCAGGGAATCTTGATTTCAATCAGCTTAGAGAAAGCATGGAAAAATGCTTTACGATGAATTTCAATGAGGATGGCAATAATACGGATATATTGCCAAATCCGCAGGATGGAAATGAACCTAGGTTCATAGTAACCTAACCTCTTCGCGAATTTTAATGAACTAACTCAGAATGAGTTGTCTATACTATATTTAGGATTAAGACACGCAATTATCTCAGTAATTATCATGATGAATATAGGCAGAGTCTGTCAAGTTGCAGCTAACCAGCAAAGCGCTCATAACATAATCTTAAATAATTTTTTGTCGCCAGCGCAAAATTTACTCGCCGTTATTAGAATCTCACGCGTTGTAAGCAGAAAGGTTAAGAGCGGGACCTTCAATCAGAACACGTGCTAAATAAGTGGCCTTGCTTTTCGATAGCTTTCTTTCTATTTCTAATAGCGATTTTATCAACGTCGTCGGCTTTTGCGCAAAATACAACCTTACCGTCTTCCTTAATTGAAAGTTCATCTCAAGCGAGAAATCTAAGCGGATACGCTAATAAAACTTCGGAGACAGCTGGCACTATTGCAAATAAAACTGCGGAGACAGCTGGCACTATTGCAAATGAATATAGATAATTTAATTTAAAACAAATTTGTAGTCATTGCCATATCTATTGTCAGTACAATGCGCTGGTCATAATGAGAGAGATGAGTTCCATAGACAATATTGTGAGCTTGAACTAAGTACAACATTAGAAATTTAAGAAAGAAAGAAGCACAAAAAGGTACTATAGAAATGGATAACAAGTTAATCATACCAGCCCCTCTAGGTATCGAACGATGTAAATTAGATAAGTCATTATATTCGTTGAGATCGAACGTTTGGTGTAGATTTAACCTTCCAAATTACGTGTTATTATGCCACTAAAATTTTCATTTAGACATAGAAAAATACCCGGAAGGAAATTTTAAAAACTGTATAATTTCTTTTGCGGCTTTAGCAAAACTCTATACCTTAATCGATTCTGAGTCAAGAAACAAAAATAGGATTAGATTATTCGGTGAGATAGGCTATGTTTTTCCGGAACAGACTCAAATTTTTATTATCTTTTACGAATCCGTGAGTAAATAGCAAGACTTTGTAGCTATTCAAGAATTTATTTATATCCAATGTATGGTCGTTCCTTAGTTAAATCCTCGGAAGATATTGGATAATACCTAGAATTCCAGTTACTGTCTTCTTTGCATTTTTTAATTCCTTTATTCGTTTATTGACACCTTAGCAGGGGCGTTCCTTCCAAAATTAATCCTTCATTTAGTAAATAGGAGACAACGCCATTAACCAGGTCATTATATTCCTGATTTCCTTTCATACTAAGGTAGGAATTTAATTTCTCTTTATCTAATTTGAATGCATTAGCTTGGGATGTATCGAGTATCCTTATTTTTAAGATTGGAAGCTTTTCCTCACCCTTAGTAATTGCGTTTAGAACATTTAAGAACCACTTTGCTAATACTTCCGTATCTCTTACTAAATGAGGCTGGGAAAGAAAAGGATTGAGATAGATATGCAACACCAGAATCCCGTTTCTAGAGTGTGCCGGCGGCCGGGTGATTTATGATGTACAACTAGAATTTCGTAGAGCGGTCGATTCTCATTTGAAAACTAACGAATCGGAACTACACCCAAAAGAAGGAAAAGCAAACCTTCGGCTACGCGCTTCCCAGTCTTGGTTCGGGGTGTCCCTACTATGGACCTTAGTCCTTCTACGATTTGCTCTAGAATCTTAGACGTGTTTCTATATTCTACTTTTAGGAAATTAAACTTTCACTCACTTATGCTGCCTTCAGAGTCCTGGATGTTAGCCTTCTTTTTAATTCCAATATAGATACTTCTTGAATCATAATCTACATTCATTGCAAAAATTCTCCCCAGGGAAATAATGTGCTCTAATTCTTCGCTGTCAAGTGAAGTCCTGGTTGTATGTACGGTGTAGCCTTCAGACTCGCGGCTAACTTTAATTTCTTCCGTTCTAAGAACTGAATTAGATTGTCTTCGTCACTCACGTGTAATTTGGTATCGGAAACGATATTTAAGAGATGTTAAATGATCCACCCTCATTCTATTTGCCTATCTAATCCAAATTAGTTTATCTATTTGCTTGAAGATATTATCGTGTTCGTTAGGAGGATGTGTGGTTTCGACTGACATTCTACTTACGGGCTTTGCGCTTGTTTGTTGTGTGGCATCCAAAATCCCGCATCAGGCAAGTCCCAAATGTTTTCTTCCAATATGAAGGATAACTTTCGATTTTCTAAAACGTTCTAGTTACCAATTTTCGTTATTATACTTGGCATAGACAGTTCTATACTTGAAGTAATCATGGATTTTATAGTCTATTTGTGTATTCAATCTGGTACCACACATAGCGCATATGGCAGATTCGCTATCTATTTCGTATGTTTAGTTTAACATATTCATTTAACGCAGGCATTCGTATTAAAGCCGCGTAAAAGAAGGAAATGATGGAGACTGACTATTTAAAGGCCGAATCTAGATTATTTGTGTTTGAATTTCATTAATCAGGACATCCATCTTGATAGGTTTTTGAAGAAATTTATTTACGATATTTCGAGTTTTTCCTTCGTTAAATAATTCGTCGTCCTGGATATCAAAGGCGCTCATTAGTAATGCTTTCACTGAGGGCTTTAACTCTTTTATTTTGGTGAGTAGTTCAATCCCAGTGATTTCTGGCATCTTAAAGTCAGAGAGAACAAGGTCATAATTCAGGACATTCAGTCTAATGTGTTCAAATGCATCAGAGGGGCTGGTAAAACCGTACACATCAAGTCCTTCTATTGTACTCAACATATCTTTAAAAAGACATACTAGTTCATATTCGTCGTCTATTACGGCAACAAAGCGGTTACTAGATAATTTTAGTCATCTTTCCACCATTTCAATGATATACCATCGATAACATATGTGGGAACGCTCCTATTAAGGAATAGCACAGTACTAAAGGTCTTTTGTTCCTAAGATTTGGTTTATAACGCCATTAATTTGCCTTAGTCAGTTGTTTCTATATGCCAATCTATAGAAAAATCACTTCATTTTATACATCTTGCATGCAAGGCGAAGAGCGTTCTATATATGCCATCACTACAAATCATCATGCTCAAATCTAAATGGGTTTGTCTTTGTTACTGTCGCTATTACATATGTTGCTGATTGATTGTTAATGAAGTATTTGTCACTGTTTGATTCGAATACGCCGTCTGGATAAACCATGCACTGTTTCTAAGTAGAACGTGCTCCTATATTCCCGTTCTAAGAAGATAAAGTTTCTTTTAACCCCTCCAAAAGGATCACATTTTTAATCCGCTAATCTTTATAGAAATCATGACTATCTGTACAGAATGTGAAAAAGAATTCTCCGCACCAAAAATCGCTTTTCAGACAGGCGAGAAACCCGCCGGGGGAACCTTCGAATATGCCATATGTTCATGTCCTAATTGCGATAAATGTTTTGGCGTAATAGCACTCCCGATGTAATTCTGAACTAGCCTTCTTTTTTTTATGATTCTGGATCAAAGGATAAACAGAGGTCGTAATTGACCAATAGAATATTTCCGCCCCAGCCAGTTAAAGTTATTTTCGTCGTTTATGTTATACTCAAAAAAGAGGAAACTGATTATCTATCCTATAAGATAGACAATGCTCACACTTGCAGAGATTTCCTGTTGCCCAGATATTATTGGTGTGGAGGATGCTGCCGCGCCATCAAGAGCCTTAGCACTGTAGACCGGTACAGGAGGAGATGATCCGGCTTCTCCAACTATTATTGATTTTACGCCTATCACCTTCAAACCTGCAGCATTCGCAGCAATATCGGCCTTTATTCTTGCGCTATCAATAGCGTCTTTTAGTAAAGAATTCTTCATCTCCTCCGACTTCTGATTTGATAAACTGAAGTAGATATTATTCACATTATTGGCACCTGCTGATACTGCTGCATCAATCCATTTTGAGACATTCTCTATGCTACTGCTTTCAATTTGTATAGAATTGCTTACAGTGAACCCTATCAACCTTCCTTGATTGTTGTTAGAGGAATAATTGTAATTTGGAGTTATGCTAAAAGTGGAAGTACTTGTTTCATTTTCTCGAACACCTTCCGCTTTCAATGCTTCTAGCACCTTGTTCATCAGGTTGGAGTTTGATGTCAATGCTGCTTGTGCAGTACTATTAGTTGTCTCCACACCTAAAGAGACCGTGACTTTGTCTGGTTTTGTCTGGTTTGATGCGGAACCTGATACAAACAGTGTATTATTTGTCATGTCTGTCTGGGCTCTAACATTGGTGAAGTTATACTCTATTGCAGTCAGAATTGCGACGGAAAGAATAACAATTGCTGTTGTTACAACAATATTTGCTTTGTTTCTATTATGGAAATATTCCATATAATTCATTAATTCACTGCGAAATAAGCGTTTTGAGAGATTTATCTACTGTATTCTGGCCACCTTGAAGAATTGGCAAAGATATGTTTGTGCATTTAGGTTGGATGAAAAGTATTTACGCGAATAGAATCGAGTATCAAATGTAACAAAATGAGCGACATAACAGTGTCGTAAGTGTAGATTGCAAACGTGTTTGTTATGTTTCACTAGATTCAGGAAAGAATGTATTAAGGACTGAGGAGGTACTTAATTCACTTGATGATCAGAATCGAACTATGAGTTATACGGTTACCAGTGCTCCAGAGACT
>JBAWET010000200.1:0-1757 GCA_049591355.1 Nitrososphaeraceae archaeon | reverse complement strand
TTGTTAGTCCTTCCATTGGATGAACCTTCGTTACTTTAACGGCTACAATATTGCCGCTCTCTTCAAAGAGTTTTTCTCCCAGAGCCATACCAAAGAAGATTTGACATAGTTATATTAAATCATATCTGGGATAGCCGAACCATTAGGAAACTTCATGACTAAATTGTTTAAGTGGTAGAATAGGTAACGGTCATGTTATTTCTTGGCTATCGTTGGTAGTCCGGTATTTATATATTCGTTTTGGGCTATTAGTAGTAATCTCGATATTAGGTCCAGTCACTATACACATCTGACTATTCCCATTGCTACCGGAATGGTTTGTTTGTTTATGTGTGCATAGCCAGGCCCTTATGCTTAACATAAATTCAGTAACGCCCAATCCTGTGTCCTTATTTTCCATTACAGTCTTGTTCGAATAACATGAAGTCTATTATCTGGAGTAATTCTTGCATGTTACTATGTCCATAAATCGAGTTTCAGGGGTTTCTAGTTTTTTCCTCCAGCTCGAATATTGGCTCTGAGATTTTGGCCGATATTATATACTGATCTTCATTCATTTGAAAGATGTTTTTTCGTAATCGTCTGTATGATCAATTGTTTCAATCTTTTGTTAAATTCCATTCGATCAATAAGTTTGACAATTTCTTCCTCTTCTGTGCGTTCTTCTAAAACACCTACCGAGTCGAGCCTGTAGTAAATTTTTGTCGCGTTTTCGATCATCATTAATGACTCAAATATTTCTTTACCTTGTCGGGTAAGCTCGTACTGATCATTAATCATGTCAATGATTCCAAGAGGCACCAGCCAGCCCATCATAGCATTCAAATCTTTTTTAGTAACGTTCAATTTTTTCCTGATAAAATCAGGCGTACGGTTCCGCTTTGCAATTACTTTCAGGAGTTCAATATATCGTGCATTAGAAAATATGTTTAATATATTCTGCAAATTTGAGTTATACACTTGCCTACTCTAAATTACATCCTATTTTAATTGAAGTTTGATGAAATAAGTTGCTCTTTATTGATGAGGATCAAAGCCCTTCAGCCTTAATTACGTCGAGTATTCAACAATTTTAAATTTCAAACTAAGAGTATCTAATGTGTCTTTTTAAAACTTATCAAATTTTTGCTGTTATGTGCGATTTTCTTCTGTCCGTACTGGAGTCGAGCTAATTTCGAAAGCACCGGACCTGAATTTCATATCTAATTCTTTGCTCTTTTCTGGACTTTTTGAGCATATCTTTAATTAAATATTTCAGGATATGAGTATGCTTGAAAATTGGCTTTATTTATTGCAGAGTTTTGGCTTTAACCCGAAACAGTTTGACCAACGGAATCTCGGTTATATCCAGTGGAATACTTACATAACCAATCTCCGATCACAATTTAAGTATATACTCGACCCATTAGAGCGGTACGACTTTATGGCAAAAGACAGTACCAAACTACGATCGCACCACATAATATTTAGACAGATATTTGAATCTAGCATGGTTAATCATTAAACTAAATCCTACAAATTTTACATGCAAATCACCATAATAAAAAATTGTTTGTCCACATTGTGGCAAAATAGACAATGAATTTCTATGCAGCCAGTGCCGACAGCGAGGTAGTTATCTAATTAAATCTTAACTAATCACAAAGAACAATGCTATGCTGCTTCATTATTTTGAGTCCCGTCAAAAATAAAGAGGACTGCACCCTTACAGCGCAGCCGATATGAAAGTTTTTCTAATGTTGTTACTGTTGTGATTG
>JBAWET010000199.1:0-11291 GCA_049591355.1 Nitrososphaeraceae archaeon | reverse complement strand
GAAAGATCTAACGAGATAGCTAAATCGGGTATTAGGGAAACAGTATTTGCGCCTCTTCTAACTGTTAATCGCACATCTAACTTCTTATCACCAAATCTGATACAAGGACTACTTACATTAGCAGTTTGAAAATGATTAAAAAATAATGAGTCTAAATGCTAATGTTAAATCAAGATACATTGGGTCATTTTTGGCAAGATCTATTATAGAGGACTAGCAGGCAAGTATGATGGTCACGCTACCTCCTCTGAAACTGACGAACATTCCGCAATTGAAGACCTATAATAGGGGATTAAGGGTCTATGTTATCCTTGCGTTTTCTATTCTGGTAACATCACAATTGTCCTTTTTTCAAAATGAATCATCTGTACATGCATTACAACCGCAACTAACACCTCTATCTTCAATTCCATCTCCATCTCCATCTCCATCTCCATCTCCAACTACTACCAGTGGTCAATCGCAACCTTCGATTCAGATCACCGCGGGCAAAATTCAGAATCTGTCATTTAGGATAGATCTTAGCAATAGCAACCCCGGAATAATAAATTATCCGCAAAGTATAACGGATATTGCAGTATTTGTATCCTCTCAGTCTAGCGCAGTTAAGATAATCGGTCCTACCACTTGGAGCTTGTCAAGACTTGATTCCAATTCAAGTCATTTGATATCAACTAAAGTATATGCATCCCCATCAACAATTGGGAATCCTGTATTCTTTACAGTTACGGTTCAATATATCAAGAATGGACAGGAACTCAAAACCGACTCGTTTGATATTGGAGCTGTTGTCACAGGGGACATAAAGATCGAACCTAATAACCTTGGTATCCGATATATTGGAGATACTCCAAATCTGGTTGGAAATTTATTAAATAAAGGAAATTCTGGCGCTTTATTTACAAACATCCAGGTATTATCAGTTAGTCTCCAAACGGGAACAGGAGATCTGCGGGGAGGAACAAATCTCCTGACAGGCGCTTCTCAATTTCTAGGAACACTTCAGCCAAATATTCCTACCCCATTTAGTATACCCCTATCTATAGATTTGGCAACGCCACGATCTGGTGGAAACAAAATCAATCAATCTTCAACTACTGTAGATGCTAATTCATCGAATAACTTGGAGTCTTCAGTTGCTACTAATAGTTTGATTAATTATGATAATACTACCCTCAATCCAAAAGGACTCTCTAATGCCGTATATCTGGTCTCCCTCAAAATCAGCTACAATGATGAGTTGACAAATAACCACGTAATAATTGTAAATAGTTCTATTCCATATGGACTTATCGGCTACAACAATTTTGAAACCCCCTCACCTTCCAATGTCTATGGAAATTCCTCTACAGACCAGTCACCGCAGGCCCAGCTAGACCAGCTGCAACAAGTGTCACCTGAAATAGGATCTCTACTTAACAACGGTTTTGTCGACGCATATTGGGCAGAAAATATTCCTTCCCCCAGTTCTAATAGCTCATCTTCTGGAACAAGTACTGCTTCAACAAGCGAGGTACAAATTCAAAGGGCAGTAGGTCCTGGAGAAGGACCAGCAATTCTGGCAATAGTTTTGACTAACACCGCTTTTTCAGATATTACGGGAATTACAGGTTATCTTACGCTCCCCGATGGATTCAGCGCTCTAGTTCCACTGTCATCTTCAGGAGTTAGTTATAATGAGAACTTGAGGCAGAACTATCCAGCTATAGCAAGCATAAGTGATATTGTAAAAGCAGGAGAGACATACACATTATTTTTTAAAGTCAATATTTTAAAAACGGCAAGTGTGGGTCTTCACACAGCTACTCTTCGAACATATTACTTTAAGACACCCGATCCGGAAGCTGGAGCATACAGAGTGCAAACAACAAGTGTTCCTTTTGTATTGGCAGGTAAAGTAGTCTTGGATACATCATCGAGCTCAACAGATTTAACTCCAGGGGAAGTAAATCATGTGAAGATTCAAATACGAAATAAAGGGACAGCAGATGCCAACAATGTAGTTGTGACTCTAAATAGTGTTGGAGGAAGCATAATTACAAGTACAGGCGGTCAAAAAACTAATATGAATATTGCTAGCGATGTTACGCCCAATATTCTCAAAGATAACATGACAGCAGCACCCTCATCAGATCAAAATTCAACGTCAAATTATGACATACAGCAAGAATCTTCAAGTTTAGGCTCTAGAATCTTTAACCTCGGAACAATAGCCGCTAACTCGGCTGCAGAATTTGATGCAGCAATTTTACCGTCATTTTCAGCAGGCGAGTCGTTGCAAAACCTTAATCTTCAAGTCTCATACACTGATGCCACCGGAGAAACTAAATCTTCAGACGAAATAGTAGGTTTTCGGGTACTGCCTAATCTTCCTGAAGCAGGCCTTTCAGTTAATCCCAATGCTGTCCCGCAAACTACTCCAAATCCAACTACAAGCGTTGAAGGCAACGGTGCTAACCAGGTTTCACCCACTAATAACGATACTGGGACTAATTCTGATTCGGGATTAAGTGTAACACCATCCGGCCTGGCTAGCAGCATAGTCACAAAGAATAATTACTATCGGGGGGTCAGCCTTGCCCAGAATGAGAATCATAGTAATCCTATCAATAATAGAATGAATCTTACCATTTCCACTGGAAATAACCTAAATTCGACCCAGTCCAGTGAATCATTAATTAAGAAAGCGTCTTTATCTGATACTTCAAATGGGATAGACAATGATCAAAGCATTGTTAAACAAGATAACAACACCAGGAGGAGCCAAAATAACAATATCGATGATTCTATTACCATAATTGCAGGTAGAGAGAGTACCCTAAACTTTACCATTACGAATAACAACAGGTATCCTATAATGGATGCAGTAGTTTCACTAGATTCTCAATCAACTTCAATTGCAATATCAGGACCTTCTAAATGGAACCTTGAAAGATTAGATCCAGGCTCTCATCAATTCTACTCAACAACTGTCTTTGCATCTACGTCGATAATAGGTAGTCCCGTGTCATTCGAGGTGGGCGCACAGTATATCATGAACGGGAGAGCAAGAAACGACACATTTAACATAGGAGCAAAAGTTATTGGCGAAATTAATGTTGATGTGAGTAATATTGCTATAAATAGTATAGCTGGCACTCCAAATCTGATTGGAAATTTATTAAACAAGGGCAACACTGTGGCATTATTTACCACAATTCAATTGCTTTCTCCCGGTAATTCAACAGATCAGAATCATAATCAGACTCTTCAAAATAGACATCCTAACCCAACAATTTCCCAATCGAGTAAATATGTGAATTCGCAAAAATCTTCAGGAAATGGCTCATCTTCACGATCTTCATCCGCTCTTTCTGGTAGCGGTCTTGTGCCTGTCTCTACGTTTCCATCGTATCTTGGAGACCTTGATGCTAATTCTCCTTTACCTTTTAGTATCCCATTACAAATTAAAAACGACTCATCGCCAGGGAGATATCCGATTTCGCTTAGAATTACCTATAGTGACGATCTTAGAGCTGATCATGCATTAATAATTAATAGCTCAGTTGATCTCACCCGACCTAGACAGCGATCCGGCGATAACGGCGAGCAAAATCAAGGTATCCTAGGTATACTGATAGGAAAACGAAATTCACTACAAATAGGTGGAATTTCGCTGCCAATCCCATTATTACTTATTATAGTGGCCGTCGCTCTAGCGCTGCTAATTTTAAGAAGAAGAAGGAGATTAACTGCTGGAAGGATTTATGCAGCGTCAAGATCATCATCAAAAGAAGACCAGTTCTTTCTAGATGGAAAAGGAAATAAGGACCAGGGCACTATATCTACAGATACTAGTCAGGAAAATGAGAGATCCAAGGGCTCGGGGACTGAGAGAAGACGAGGAGAAAAGAAATGAATGAATCATTTATGGTTAGCGAGGTGTGCAGAACATGAAGATCACTGAAATTTTCAAATTGTCATTTGAGGCAATAAGAGAGAGAAAGGCCAGAGCTGCTCTTACTATAATAATGGTTTTGGTCGGGTGCAGTTTAATGATTGCGCTCAATGGAATAAGTGCAGGTCAGAAGGAATTTATTAAAAAACAGCTGAATACACTAGCACCTAATATCCTTTTTGTAAGTAACGGTCAGCGTTCCTTTAGAGGCGGCGGTGATTCATCCACCCCGAGTATTATCATAAACTCCATTGTTGTTGACAGAATTAAGTCACTTCCTTTTGTATCAGATGTCATTCCTGCATATCAAGGTCAGGCTACGCTTGATGCGTCAGGAAATATAATTACATCTTCCGTGATGGGTACCGATCCACAGAAGTTTATCTATTCTATAAGCCCCGGAGTTGAGCTTGTACCGGGTTCTTCAGTCCAAACAAATAATCCATCTTCTATAATATTTGGTGACAGTACCGCGAACCCTCCAGGCAAAAGTACGCCATTTGTTACCCTTGGACAGACAGTCAGAGCAACATTCACCTATGTTGATCCAAATACCGGAAAGCAACAGGATATCTCTAAAAGTTTTGTGGTAACTGGGATTATGGCTCCCACTGGAAATAATCAGTTGGACAGGGCAGTCATAATCAATGCGGCCGCTGGGGATTCCCTTTTCCTTAAGAGTGGCAAATACGATCAGATGGTTGTAGTGGCCATCTCCGCCGATTATGTTCCTACAGTACAAACTGAAATAACAAGCCTCTATGGTACTAATATAGGAATTACTACCCCGAAAGCAATATTGCAGGCGCGAGAACGATTTACTGGTGGAAATGATTCGTTCATCCAAAGTGTAGCATTTATTGCTCTGCTTGTAGGTGCAATCGGCATTGTAACAACGCTGTATAATGCGGTCAATGAACGAATAT
This sequence comes from Nitrososphaeraceae archaeon, assembly GCA_049591355.1. Classification (GTDB taxonomy): domain Archaea; phylum Thermoproteota; class Nitrososphaeria; order Nitrososphaerales; family Nitrososphaeraceae; genus TA-21. The sequence continues at coordinate 6,428 of JBAWET010000199.1, read as the reverse complement.
CTGAAATAGGAACGATTAAAGCAATAGGCGCAGCAAGGATTTTTATTCTTCTTATGTTTCTGTTTGAGGCACTTATGATAGGTCTGATTGGTTCGACTTTAGGAGTAGTATCTGGCGTATTCGGAGCATATGCAATAAGCTCAGGTGGAGGAGGTCCAAGGCCTGGGTTTGGTGGGGGTGGAGGAGGAGCCCCACCTCAAATCACACCAATATTCGTTCCGGGTGATATTGCAAATGTCTGGCTGCTCTCAGTTGTTCTGAGTGTTATTGCAGGATTATATCCAGCGTGGAAAGCCTCAGGACTTTCACCAGTACTGGCGTTGAAGAGATGAACCTGGTGAATCGATTGGCAAGGAAGAATGCAATAGTTGAGTTGGGCAAGAAGACAACTAGGATGAATTATAGAGAGAGCTGCCATGTGTATTGCTTTAGCGTATTAAATGTGGATCACGAAGACCTAATGCGGTCATCACTGGCAAGAGAAGGAGGAGTGGAATGATCGAGGAATGAGCGATAATCAAAGTCAAATTGCACTAGAGGTCAACGACATAACCAAGGCTTTTGCAACAAGTGCAGGAATATTTGAGGCCTTAAGAGGCATCAGTTTTATCATAAATAGGGGAGAGTTTGTTTCCATAGTGGGACCCTCAGGAAGCGGCAAGTCCACCTTGCTTAACATGATTGGCGCATTGGACAGACCTACCTCTGGAAAAGTCTACATCGATGGAATTGACATTTTCTCTTTGAGAGATGGCGAAATAGCGTCAATGAGAAACAAATTGATAGGATTTATCTTTCAATCATTTAACTTGATCAATAGGTCTACAGTACAGAAGAATGTCGAGCTCCCTGCGATAATTAGTGACATGAGTAAACAAGAAAGAAATCGTCGGGCGTTTTTGTTGTTGGAGACATTGGGAGTGGCTGACAAGGCAAAGCTCAAAACATCTAGCCTTAGCGGGGGACAACAGCAAAGGGTGGCAATAGCTCGTGCACTAATAAACAATCCAACTATGATCTTGGCTGATGAACCAACTGGAAATTTAGATACGACCACGGGAAATGAAGTATTTGCTTTGCTCAAAAATCTTTCAAGCAAATTCAGACGCACCATCATCATGGTTACTCATAATCAGGAACTAGCAGATAAAACTGACAAGATTATTTACATAAAGGACGGATCTATTGAAAGAGAGGTCCTCAATTAAGGGACTACAATAAGAAGGGCATATTTAGATGAGACAAGTGGCCATACCGAAACAAATCAGAATGACAAGATTATAGGGTTCAATGGACCTGAAAATATATACGGCTTAGATGGAAAAGATTACATCCAAGGCTTTAGCGATGCAGATGTGATATATGGGGGAAAAGGAGATGATACCATACAAGGTGGCGAGGGTTCAGACACAATCTTCGGTCAGGATGGTAACGACTTCCTCTTTGGTGATGCAGGAACTAATCTTGTATTCGGTGGTGGTGGAAACGCGTTGTATGGTGGAAAAGGAGATGACCATCTTTATGGAAGTGCTGACTCTGACGTTCTTTTTGGAGGACCAGGGCACGATGTCTTTGATTGTGGCGAGGGAGTTGACCTTGTTAGAGACTTTGATCCTAAAGAGGATACAGCAACAAGTAACTGCGAAGTATTAGGGTAGTCTGAGCATATTTGTACCCCCACCCGACAGCTATTTTCTAAAAAGCTATTATGGTGGCATGAATTATGTAGGTTTGAACGAAATCAGTAGTGCAAATTGTAGCCATTTCCAATAACAGTCAACGTCCACAAAGCCTCTTTTTTTCAACAAACTGATCTCGCTTTCAACGGTATTTAAGCGTGCTTCATGATTCCTATTAGGTGCTCTTTGACCACCTAGGTCCCTTCTGAAATGTTGACTCAGTCTTCGAGACCTTGATGCAAAGTGATCAAGGTTGCAAAAGACGCCACCAGATCTTATTATGGAATAAATTTCTGAATACATAGCTTTTTTGCGTTCTAGTTTTAAGTGATGTATTGCCAGGCTCGATATTACTGCATCAAAATATCCAACACTTGGAAGATCGGATTCCAGATTATGTTGAACAATGCTGACAGTGTTATCACTTCCAAATCGTTGCTTTAGAGTTCTGAGCATAGGTGGAGAAAAGTCAATTGCTACGTATTTTGCTGATGGGATTTTCGTTTTTAATAACTTAATCAACCTCCCGTCGCCTGTACCTAAATCAAGAACTTTTCTTGTTTTTTTTGGAATAAAATCCAATAGCACATTCTCTCCCTCCCTTCTGTGAGGTATTTTATCTGCTCTCTCTAGATACCCTTGTACTCGTTCTGACGTTAACCAGTGACTAGGATCATTAATTCTTGAATTCAACATTCTAACATTTATGGCAACCTGGGCCATATATGTCAGTTACGAGTTTGGTTGGATACAAAACGAAATTTTATTACTACTAGATCCCCGGTTCTGCGTCTGGCTGTTCTTGTTCTTTGAACTTGAAAGATTTTAATTCTTCCATTGCACTAAGTTCTCCTTCTTTTATGATCTGTTTTATAGTATCGACTGAAAAGTCAGCATTTTGTTGAGAATATGGCCGTTCAGGACTTTTGCGGATTATTCTTCTAACACTCAATATCTTCGCTCCATGTCGCTTAACTAGAAGGTCGTAACTTTTTTCTATCTCTCCCATTTGATCAGTTGTAAGATGGGAATGTTCACATTGATGTAACGCGTCGTACAATCTTTCTATTAGATCAACTTGTTTGTTAATAAACTTCGAGAGCTTTATGAGGCTGGAAGTTTTATCGCAGAACATTATATCTTTTGCTCTTGACTGAACTTCAGTCATATTTGCTGGAAGTCTTTCTATCTTCCTGGGATAATTTTCAATCATAAAGACATGTTTATTAAGTGAAGGAGAAGCTTCTAAAACTTCCCTAATAGGACTATTACTTAAGAGAGCACCGTCCCATCCGAATATATTCTTCTGGGCTTCTACCCATGGAAATCCATATTGGGGATATCCGGTACTAGCCAAGAGATGCTTTATATTTATTTGAATTTTTCCCGAATCAAAAACAATAGGTTCGGCAGCAAGTACATTGGCCGCTGTTACTACTAACCGTATTGTATTGGGGTTATTGTCTTGATCAGCAAGCAATGAACCAGGAGAAAGCTTTTTGAAATCTACGTATTTTTCTATAGTTTGTGCCAATGGCGTATTATCATAAAGGTATGTCCAATCTTGTGGAAATTCATTGAAATCAACTATTGGTCGAAACCACCTAGGAATGAAAAATTTTGGAACGCCAAAAAGTGTGGAGTTTAAGGAAGCGGACGGCGATTTGACCATCACCATGGCATTGTTCTTCCGATCATAGTCTAAGGTGTAGAAATCAGGGATTATTTTGATACTACTCTCAGCCAATTCTAGCCAAAAATTTTCTAAACCTTCACTTGGATTATCTCCCTTACTCGCAGCGATAATCGCTCCGTTGACGGCCCCTATAGAGGTACCTGAAATAATATCGAATTTTATATCTTTCTTGGCAAAAGCTTTCATAACCCCGCAGGCAAACGCACCAAGTGAACCACCACCTTGCAAAACTAATACATTTTCAACTGATTGTTTCAAGTCTTTAACTCTGTATAGTAAGCGGTCTATAATCCTTAGTTAACAATGATCGCTGTGCTCGGACTGAGCCAGGTCTGCAGCGTTCACTATCGGTATATTTTGCTGTCGAGATATTAGTAGGTTGAAAGTTGATCTACTTCAATTGCCAGATTGGAAATTACATTGGTTCTTCAGAAAAAGCAGTTGCCAATATTTTCGCATTTACATCATCCAGTTCCAACTGACCATCCAAGTACTTGATAAGATTACTTGAAGTAATTATTCCTGCAGTCTTATTCTCATCTACAACCACCAGATGTTTTACCTTGTTCTGTTGCATCAAACTGGCAGCTGTCTCTACTGTCGAATCTGGATCTATAGTTGCCACAGGTGAAGACATGATGTGTCGAATAATGTACTCGTTACTACTTGCCTCTCCACAACATACTTGTGTGACGAGGTCTCTTTCGGTAACAATACCGACGGCATGATCATTTCCGTCCATTACAACTAATGAACTTACGTTCTTCTCTTTCATTTTTCTGGCAGCTGCCTGCGCAGTATCTTCTAACCCAATAGTCTCAATTTTCACAGTCATTATTTCACTTACGTTCTTCGGCATGACTATGAGCATCGAGTATCTATTTTTATACTTTATTATATCCAGAGTTAATATCAAACCATCCAATATTAATACTGACATCTCATAACGTCTGTCCCCAATCAGAGTGAATAATTTTTCTCTAAATGAAATCACCCAAAACCGGAAATAGAGGGTAAAGGGCATACAAAAGAAGAATAATTACTGAACCAATAACGCTAGTTTGTCGCTCCTTGTGCAAGTTATCCATCTTGCCATACAGTTCTAAAAATTGTAGTCCTTTGTCTGTTATTTTGAACAGCTCCGTATTGTTATCATATACCAAGAAGTCATTTTCATTTGCAAATTGCAGGAATCGAGTCACCTGCCCATATGAAAGATAGCAATTGTACATAATTTTTGTAAAACCAAGTCCATCATTTTCTGTAACCGAGGATAGAATGGATGCAAATATCTCATTCATGCTACGGTATTTCATTATGCAAGGAAAGTAGTTGGTTACTAATAAGCAGGTAGGGTAACGAATACTAGATCATATTTCTGAATTTGATGAAACAGTCTTAGAATGACTGAATATTTGTCAATGAATATCAGTCAGACTAACCAATTTTTCAAATAAATGTGCTTCGATGTAAATTAGATATCTGGGGTTATGATTGAAACATTTATGCCACTTGATGCATCTTTGCTATTAAATTCATTTAATATGAAATACTTCGTTGGCATGACTATAACTCAATCTTGGTTATAGGGAGTAGAGATAAAAAATTCGCGTCATAGTTAGAAAACAGCCGACACTTTTTATTAAACAGTTACATATTATTTAGCACATTAAATCAGATATGATATGTTTGGATAATATTCTATTTGATATTTCAGAGGTAGGAAAGTCACTTCATTTCTTAGCAAGGCGTCTTTCACATTTTACTTATGCTATCAAGCGTTAAAGACAGATTATGGATACCAAGAAAATTGGAATATTCGCAATCCTGTCACTTTCAATTGTGGCAGTATTAACGGGAACAACGGGTATGAGTCTTTTATCACCTGTGTTTGCTGGCGGCGATCATCACGACCACGATGGTAAGAAATGTAAGAAAAATGAAGACAATAACTGTAACGATACAGAAAATAATCAAAAACTAACGCCGAAGGAAGAATGTGATAACGAAACTACAATCAAAGATCACAGCAAGAAGAATGACAATGGCAATGTTTTGGTATGCAGTACTGATGCAGTCAACCTCAAAGATTCAGTGCTACTCAATTCTACTATATTTGGGGACACAATCGAACCAATTTTTTAGTAGGGCAATTCCCAAATAAGGAAGTCCCAAACTTTTTATTTTTTTAATTTAGAAACTATGCCTTCCAGACATAATCATCTTCTTCTGTTTCTTCCTTAGTATCTGTCAATATGTTAGAAGCAATCTCGTTTGTTTTTGCAGACGTTATAACATGGTCTCATATCAAACCTTAATATTTCGATATTTGAAGACTCGAAAATATGAATGTTGAAGAATTCGAAAAGAGAGCAGGTCTATTTAGGCAGTTCGGAATAATTATTCATTAATTTTTCATTATTTTAGGTTACCATTTTTACTTTTCTAGCAACTCTAAGAGAAATTATAGACATCACTTCATCTTATACATCTTACAAGCCAGATGGAGAGCGTCTAGTCTGCCCAACCTAATTCATGTTGTATATTTTTACTGCAACGTAGAAACGACATAAAACAGCAACCTGAAATATTGAATATGAGAATATAAATAACTCTTAACTATGTGAAGGCTGCAATGGCGGCGATCGGCGAGGTTAACCGGGTAGCAAACATAGCAGGCTGATTAAATTTTTTGATTCAAATCCATAACTGAGGGCAATGCAACTTTTCAACAGATCCATTTTGAATAATATGATATATCATTTTTCCGAGATGTTTATTAGAAGGACAGTATTCTTGTCGAACAATGTTTAGTAAGACTTCTGTATTGGGAATCGCGATATTTATTATCGTAGCGTTAGTATCCGCTGGCTTTTTGTCGACAAACGCACAGAATACGCAACAGGCGATAGCAAAATCGCCGAGCATGAAATCATTAATGAGTGGTAATAATTCGATAATGAAATTGGGGGTTATTTCAATGCCAATTGTGTGTACTACCCTTAACGATGTATTGAATGCTACACTTTCCGGTGTGTTCGGTGGTGATATGA
>JBAWET010000198.1:0-17059 GCA_049591355.1 Nitrososphaeraceae archaeon | reverse complement strand
GATGCCTCAGATGATTCGCTGGACGATGACTGTTGCTCTGATGGCTGAGAACTTGCCTCAGTTGCAGAACTTCCATCAACAATTTCAGCAGTTGCGAATCTGTTACCAACTTGCGTAACACGTATCTTCGCATTCTGTCCAACCTTTCCATCTTTAACAAAAATTACAAATCCTTGTATCCTCGCAATGCCGTCTCCTTTTCTGCTTATTTCCGTAACTTGCACATCATATTCCTTACCTGACTCAACGGGTTTTGGACCAAACATGTCGTTCCTTCTATAACCACCGTAACTCATACTTTATACCTTATGAATGTCATTCTACCGACCTAATATAAACTGTCAATATTTTTGCATATCAGGATCCTATCCTAAAAGTATCATAGCACAGACTACGAAGACTTTCTATCGCAGAAAGGGCAGCAAGCATACTAGTTCTTGGATTTTCAACCATAGGATTATTGCGGACAATAATGTGGAGATCACCAAAATTTCCCGATGCAAGAATCTCGTGCTGATTGATCTTTATGTCTGGATCAGCAATCACTCTTACAAGTGTTCTCTTTAAACCAATGCCTGCTAGGGCAAGGGTAACAGCCACGTTTACGTTTGCAGGAAACATCAAAATGGCATCTTCTGCCGATCCCTCATAAAGCAGTGTTTTTGTAGCGATTGTTTCAGATTTTATTTTATATGAGTTAAAGAACGGTGCACCAGATAATGCTACTGGATTCTTGGTTGTCGTTATGCTAAGACTTGTCAAATTCTTTTTTACACTTCTAATCATATCTATTCCTGCGATAGCACCAGTAGGTATCACAATCTTGGCATTTTTCTCATCGGCTAAGGTTACAAATTCCGTGAGAAGTATGGGATCGGCAAATACGCCAGTGCTCAGAACTAAGAATTTTTTTCCAAATTCAAGGATTTTCTTACCGTAGTTTCTGACTGCCATTTGAGAAGCTGCTTCCACTATTATGTCGACAAACGAAAAGAGAGAGGAACTAAGGAAATCTTGGAAATCGGAAAAGATCTGAATATCGTGAATGTTCAGTTTGCCTAGGACTTCTTCTACCACATGCTCTCTCGTATCTACAATGGCTACAACTTTTGCATGCGGGATTTCACCATTCTTGATTGACTTTATAATTTCAGTACCTATCGAACCGCAACCTATTAGCGCGATTAGTGTGTTCATAAAAAGCTTACAACATTTGATCTATGGGCAGCAGCATAAGATCGAAAGTGGACAAGTAGATCCCAATTCTTGCTTAGACAAAACGCTAATAGCGTCTTGGCCGGCGCTCAGGTTTCTTTTGTCCAGGCTGACGTCTCTTTTCAAACCTCTTGATGTAATTATTCTTATTTCGAATTTTTGAAATGGGGCTAGCCCTGGGTTTTGCTTCGATTTTTGGAGTCTGACCTCTAACTTTACCTGCTTTTGTTAATGAGCCATGTGTCGGCATGACCTTCTAGTACTGTGATTATAATATATCTATTCCGGAATTAAATATACAAATTATTAGGAAATCCAATATGGCAAGTATTGCCCCAATTTACTCCAACAAGGCAACTATCTCCTAAATTATACTAATTTAAATCTCTAGTAAGAGTTAGAACATTAACTTTGATGAAACTTGCACAAGTGGGATATGCGGAGCAGATACAATCTCTCAAGAAGGAAATGAACGCAATCATTCTAGCACATAACTATCAGTTGCCCGAAGTGCAAGATGCAGCTGATTTTATCGGTGACTCGTTAGCATTGTCAAGACAGGCGGCGGAAACTAATGCGGACATTATTGTTTTTTGTGGAGTCCACTTTATGGCCGAGACTGCTTCCATACTTTGTCCCGACAAAAAGGTTTTGATTCCAGACCTCCAGGCAGGCTGCTCGCTGGCCTCAACTATCAACGCTGATGAGCTTATATCTTGGAAAAAGGAACATCCGGACGCCGTTATTGTCAGCTACGTGAATACTACCGCTGAAGTCAAAGCATTGTCTGATTACTGTTGCACATCTTCAAATGCTGTCAAGGTAGTTGAAAGTATACCAAAAGAACGTGAGATATTGTTTTTACCCGACTTTTTTCTAGGATCCTATGTAGCAAAAGTGACTGGACGAAGTAAGATGTTTATTTGGCCTGGAGAATGTCATGTTCATGCTGGCATCAAAGCTGAAGATATCAATGATAAGATGCAGAGGTTTGCGTCCGCAGAATTTCTAATACATCCAGAATGCGGCTGTACTTCCTCCACACTTTACCACATGTCGACTGGGGAGATCGACGTAAATGCTCATATTCTGTCTACAGATGGAATGATGCGACATGTGAGAGAATCTAACGCAAATCAATTTGTGGTGGCTACGGAGACTGGTATATTACATAGAATGAAAAGGGAAAATCCTGATAAAGCATTCATTCCTGTAAAGGAGGAAGCAGTTTGTAAGTATATGAAAATGATAACATTAGAAAAAGTAGTGAATTCTTTGATGAAAAAAAGATATGAAGTGAAAGTTCAAGATCATATCGCGGAGAAGGCTAGAAAATCAATACTACGTATGATGGCAGTTTCCTAATTCGGTAAAATTCATCTTCTGGGTTTATTTTAAATCAAAAAAAGGGGGTTTTAATTCTTTCAACGACAAGAATCAACCTCGAGTGAAAAGTCAACAGATTTAACGGAGTGAGTTAACGAGCCAACAGAGATTATATCCGGATTTGACTTTGCAAATTGAGATACATTGGCCAAGCTTATTCCCCCGGAAATTTCAAGCAAACATTTTTGTCTTAATCCCAATTCCTTCAAGACTCTAGTAGCATTCTCAACTTCTTGTGGTGAGAAGTTATCTAGCATTATGATATCAGCTCCGAAATTAATCGCTTCTATAGCTGATTGAAGATCCGTTACCTCACATTCCACCTTGATATTGTTACCGACCAATTTTTTTGCACTCGAGATTGACTCTCCTATGGAACCTGTTAGAACCAGATGGTTGTCTTTGATAAGGACCATTTCGTCCAGTGAATTTCTGTGAGTTCTTCCCCCTCCAATTTTTATCGCTTTTTTGTCAAAAGATCTTAAACCCGGTGCTGTTTTTCGAGTACCAGCTATCTCAATATCTTTAGAAATTTTCTTGACCACCTCAACAAATTTCTTTGTTTCTGTAGCTATTCCACTCATTCGCATAAGTAGATTTAATGCTGTTCTTTCTGCCTTGAGAATGTCTCTAGCTCGGCCTTTAATTCTCATTACTTCGTTCCCACGACTAACCATAGAACCCTCATCAACCAATGCCGTGCACGAACATTTGCACAAATCAAATACTATTCCAACCTCCCTTAAACCTGCTACTACTGCCTGTTCGGAGTCCTTGCAGAGTATCGTTGATGACGCTAGTAAATTTGGCTTAAGAACTGAATTGCTTGTAATGTCTCCACGGCCAATGTCTTCTCTAAGAAAGTTAAGTAAAGCTTTTCTTTCGTCTAAATAATTCCTAAATGACGGAGAACCCTCGCGTCGGTTCAAGATACCTTTAAAGCATATTTATAAGGTGCCACAATTTGAAGGGTGGATGCTATCATGGATTTGTCTGCGTCGAAAACCAATATTATCCCGGACCAATCAGAACTAAGATCTGTTGATTTGCATATAGGGCATACCTTGCCTGTTGTTAAAGCCTTACATTTCCTGCAAGCTACTTCTCTTGCCAATTAAGCAGTAGCCACTCCCTTCTTTTCTTTTGGATGGCTGGGGACTTGTGTCTGCTTTGCTTCCTTTGGATGGCTGGGGACTTGTGTCTGCTTTGCCTTCTTTAATTCCTCTTCTATCCACTCTACAGCTCCCAGGAATGGCTGTCTACAAGTTATGCCTATTTTGCCCATGGCCGTTCCTTTCCCTAGACTCACGGCTGTTACTCGAGCTCGAATCTTTGAGCCGATCTTAAGAGACCTGGCTGACTGGTTTGCCACTATCACGCCTTGTTTGACGTCACTTTTAAGGTAGTCATCAGTAATCTGGGAAAGATGTAATAATGCATCAGTAGGACCGATCCTGACGAATGCACCAAAATCAGTAATTTCCACAATTTCGCCTTCCACGATCTCTTGCAATTTCGGATAAAACGTAAGGGCTCTAAAGCTAACTTTGTGATAGGTAGCTCCGTCGCCGGCGACTAGTTTTCCTACAGAATTGGTTTTAGCATCTATTATCATAATTACATATCCCAACTCAGGGCTTATCATGCTTTCATACTTTTCTTTTAGAATTTCAGTCGCTGTGACATTCAGTGAGCTTTTCATACGGTTTGGAGGAATTCTGACAACATCGTCCAGATGCACAATGGCAAACATTACCTTTACTGCAGAGTGGTTCGAACGATCAATTTATGAACCTTTTCATTCCTTAGGGAAGACGCAGATATGCCAAGTGTAATTCGGTTTCTATATCCATATGATATCACTCCACTTGAAGCAAATAAGGTTAAAGGTACAAGTACGACTATGGAAATTTTGTAATTTGTGTGCAGCTGCATTATGCCTCATCAGTTATCTGGAGTGGGGCGTTGTATTTCCTCCACAATACATGAAAGGAACAATCCATGTTACATTTTGGCACCATGGTAGAGGTTAAGACGTGCCACGCCAACCGGTATATTTAGGTTAATTCAGTAGGTCTAGCAGTTAAAAATGGAATTTTAGGAGAATATCTTTGGTGTTATTGAGGCTGTTAACGGACAAGCCGTTCACGATGTATGATTTAAATACTTTCTTGAGTGATCGTTAACAAATGGTATCGCTCGAACAGGTATATTCTTCCTTAAGGAGGGTTGTGGACCCTGAATTACATAAAGATATAGTATCAATGGGAATGATTAAGGATCTTTCTATTAATGGTGATAAAGTGGGTTTCACATTAGAACTTACAACCCCTGCATGTCCGTTCAACACAGAGATCGAACAGGACGTACGAAACACAATAGCAGAACTGGGTGTAGCCGAACTGGATCTGAAAGTAACGGCTAGAGTTATGGAAGGTAGGGCAATTTCTATGGATGAGCTGCTTCCGGGTGTCAAAAATATTCTCGCTGTAGCCAGTGGAAAAGGTGGAGTTGGGAAGACAACAGTCTCGGTGAATCTGGCCATTTCTTTGGCGAAAACCGGTGCAAAGGTAGGATTGCTGGATGCAGATATTTACGGGCCGAGTGTCCCCCTGATGTTTGGCCTGAAAGACGCGCCTCAGGTAATCAACAACAAGATTGAGCCTATAGTTTCTGAAGGTGTCAAAATCATTTCAATGGGATTCTTCTATGAGCAATCTCAACAAGCCGGAATCTATAGGGGGCCTATAGTATCTGGAATTGTTAAACAGTTCCTCACAGATGTCAATTGGGGTGACCTCGATTATTTGATAATAGATCTGCCGCCTGGTACGGGTGATGCTCCTCTTACGTTAGCACAAACAATTCCGATAACAGGAATCATTATAGTCACCACTCCACAAGATGTTGCAATGAACGTGGCAGTAAAAGCGATAGGCATGTTCAACAAACTGAACGTACCGATAGTGGGTGTGATCGAAAACATGAGCTATCTTGAGTGCCCTCATTGTGAAAATAAGATCCCCATATTTGGGGCTGGGGGCGGACAGAAAGTGAGTGAAAAATTCAATATTCCTTTTATTGGCCAGATCCCATTGCACCCCCAGATTATGGTTGGGAGTGACAGTGGCAAACCTGTGACTATCGCAGAGCCTGCATCATCCAATTCTATGGCATTTGATAAAATAACAAGAACGGTGGCAGGACGCGTGAGCATAATTGCTGAAGAGCTTAAAGAACAGGCAGAAAGAGATCGGCAGATTGAATTGAAACAAGAAGAAAAAATAGAAGGACGGCATGACGAAACAGTCGGTAGACCTACAGAGGATCAAAGAACAGCTGCTCCACCACAGCCTCAAGATGCAAATCAAACCTGAGATTATTGAAGAATTAAAAAAACCCCAGGGAATTCTTATTCTAGATGAGCAAATAACACTGGAGAGTATTAAGAAATATCTTATAAACGCGCAAAAAGTAATTTCCGTGGGAGATGCCACAACGAATAAGCTATTGTCATATGGAATAATCCCTGACGTTTCGGTAATTGATGGTTATGAAAGGCGAAAGAAAAAGGGTACCAGTTCAACAAAAGCAACGATTTATTCGCTGAATTCTAAAAAGAACGTATCTTTGTTCTCGTGTGTTAACCCTCCAGGAAGTATTTCTGTTGACTCTATCTCGATAATCAAGATTTCTCTTAAAAGCAAGAAACCTGTTATCATGGAAATCATAGGTGAAGAAGATCTATTGGCTCTTCCATTCTTATTATTGGCAAGAAACGATTCGATGGTTTTTTATGGACAGCCAGGGGAAGGGATGGTAGTTGTTAGAGTAACGGATGCGGTTAGGAAGAAAGCCAAGGAATTAATTGAAATGTTCGAATAGGAATGAATACTGTAGGGGCATGATGAGGTGGTGGCTGTATGAGGAAGGATTCAAAAATGATTAAGAAACTACAGATTTCTGACCCCTACTTTTCTATGCGATTTGACCCCATCTAGAAATGATATCATCGTATGAGATGCTTTGGAACCAAAATCTTGAAAATCCTCGGTTCGTCAGAAGATACTTCTGCGATCCTGATAAGATTATTATCGCGAACTTTTCCTGTGACAATCGCATTCACATTTTGTCATTCTTATGTCAAACGAACAATCATGATCGGAATTACATGATTCCCCAACTGGCCATTCACCAGGACAGTCGCTATGACGATCTCTCTTACAAAAAAATGTCAGTAGCATCAGCACATATTCCTTTTCATCCGTTATTTTGTTGTTTATATTTGTGTATGTACTTGATCCAACACATAAGAGCCCTGCACATTTATTTCAGATGAGTTTATCGTAAATACTAAGTAACTACATAACACGCGATTTACTGAAAAAATCAAATGCGAGATATATTTGAAAAGTGGAGGCGTAATCACAAAGATTATCTTAGAGATTTTATCCTTAGTGACGTACATTCATGAATGGCAGCATAGGCATAATTTGTATAACCAAACACGGAATAGAGATCGCGCGGAGACTTAAATCTTTTCTTCCTACTGCGCAAATATTTGCACAATTAAAGCATTGCGATTCACAAGGCGATGTAACGTGGTTCGATGACAGTGCCTCAAGCCTTGTATCTAAGGTTTTTAAAACTCACGAGGCCCTGATCTGTATTTTCTCGTTGGGCGCAGTTATCCGGCTCATATCTCCGCTGTTATCAGATAAGAAGAAGGACCCGGCTGTACTTGTTATTGATGATAAGGCTAATTTTGTAATAAGCGCATTGTCAGGACACTTGGGCGGCGCCAATGCCTTATCTAGAAAAGTAGCAGATTTACTAAACGCACAAGCAGTCATTACAACAGCCGCTGATGTTAATGAGACCATTGCGGTCGATCTTCTTGGAAGGGAGTTTAACTGGACAATCGAAAATTTTGAAAATGTTACCAAAGTTAGTGCATACGTTGTAAACGAGGACAGAGTGGGAATTTTTCAAGATTCAGGGGAGAAAGATTGGTGGAAAGGTTCTAAATTACCTGCCAACATCACACCTGTTGGAACGATGGAAGATCTCAGGACGCCAGAATTCAAAGCCTGTCTAATAATTTCGGACCGATTGGTACCATATGTGGAATTAATTGAAAAATCAGTCATATATAGACCAAAAAGTTTGGTTGTTGGAGTTGGATTTCATAGGGACACTTCGGCCGAAGACATCAGGAAGGGAATGGAAGAGGTATTCAAGGAGGAGGGACTTGCGCTCGACTCTGTGAGGAACATTTCTTCACTCAATAAAAATGATCCTGATGGCGGACTAAAGAAATTTTCAGAAATGTTTAAGATACCCCTAGAGTTGTATGATAAGACTTTACTTGCAAAGATAACAGTACCGAATCCTTCACAAGTGGTTAAGAAATTTGAGGGGATTCCAAGTGTTTCAGAAGCAGCGGCAATTCTAAGTTCAGGGGGAGATCTAATTATTCCGAAGCACAAATTTCCTCCCAATCTTACACTGGCTGTTGCTAAAATAAACTTTGGGTGATGATTTTGAAAAGAGCAATGTTGATAATTGATCGAGGCAGCAGAGAACCTGAAGTGAAAGAAGAGCTGGGCGCGATTTGCGAGTTGGTAAAGAAAAAAGGCGGGTATGATTTTACGGATTATTGCTTTCTTGAAGTACTGCCTCCGTTTATTGAAGAAGGAATCAAACGTTGCATTTCGGAGAATGTTGATACCATCACTGTAATGCCTTATTTCTTGTATCCCGGAATGAAACTTAAAGAATCAGTAAAAAAATGTGCAAGATTGTGTCATGACATGGAAATTAAGGTCATCTTCACAAAACCACTGAGTTATCACTCCATACTTCAAAATTTGTTGATTGAAAGGATAGAAGATCTCAAGTCTAAAATGAATATTTCATCGCTTAATGCGGACTGCGACATTCTTGTCATAGGACATGGCAGCAGCGATAAAGGTGCAAGAACTGCATTCGAATATACTGTGAATGGGATAGTGCCATTGTACAAGAGTGTCAATTTTTGTTTTCTCGAATTAGATAAGCCGAATATTGAAGAGGGCGTAAGAAATATCGTTAGCATGGGAACAGGACTTTTAATTGTCGTTCCCTATTTTCTTCATAGAGGGGCGCACACAAAGAAAGATGTTAGGGACGACCTGTACTCCGCACTTGAGAAATATCGTCTTAAAGAGGCACACCTCACGGAGCATCTTGGAGCAGATGTAAAGATGGTGAATCTTATACTTGAACGTGCGAGAGAGGCAGAATCAAACATTGTTTGACACTGACGACTTGAAAACTCGCTCACGGTTGAGGGAAATGTCGGAAAAATCATTGGGAATTGAAGATCAAAGTATGAGAATAATCGATTCCGAGGTTGGAACTCATAAGTACAATTACCTCGAATGGTCCATCGTCAGGAGAGTTATACATGCCACTGCAGACTTTGATTTTGCAAAATCCAATGGTATAATTTTCTCACTGAATGCGATTGAATCCGCATTTCAAGCATTCCAAAAAAAGCAAAATATTGTAACCGATGTGGAGATGGTACTTTCAGGCATCAACAAGAGATCCTTGGGAAGGATAGGAATTAAGGCTCTGTGTAATTTATCTAATGAGCAGGTCATAGAGCAGGCCAAAACATCTGAGAAGACACGTTCAGCATTGGCAATGCGGTACTCTCTACCTGCGATAAGCGATGGTATTGTTGCCATAGGGAATGCGCCAACAGCATTATATGAAATTATTAACATGATAAGAGAAGACCTGGTTATGCCGGCCCTCATAATTGGTATACCTGTCGGGTTTGTTTCCGCAGTAGAGTCGAAAGCTGAACTTGTAAACACAAAATGTGAATATATCACAAATTTAGGAAGGAAAGGCGGGACTCCTGCGGTTTCTTCGATAGTTAATGCGCTGATGCTGCTTTACATAGATGAATTTCTGAAATGAATGACCTAAAAAATCTAGGAATGGAAGTACTCGTGAAGAAAGATGGTAATCTATGCATTATATCTTAATCCTTTCATTCAGTATGTGATACATAGAAAAAATCGCGGGTTCTCATCGTGAACGAACCAAGATTAGCTGTTAAGAATGCAATGAATCATCAAAATGATGGTCAGGAAGTGGCTCAATGTTGAATAGGGACATGTAAAAAACTTTTTCGCAATGTAGCTGTTGTAACGTAACAAAGATGTCTAAGCATGGAACTGATTATGAAATTCAATTATCAGTTTGTTACAGAGTGGTCCATGAAGTTTAATCTTCCGCAAATTGCTCACAAAAACTCAACACTATGTAAGGACAGTCGGTTCAAACAACAATGCTGAGAGTGCCAATAAAGAGACCTTTCGCATAGTAGCCAACGATCATACTCGTACTCTAGTAAGGCTGAGGAAAATTTCAACTCGAACTCTGGGTGATATTCCTGCAATCAATTACTCCAACGGTATAAATGAATTTTTTGATATGAAATCTCACTACAATTTATTATTCTTGTTACTTTCTTGATTTCCATTCCTCGACCCTTCCGCAAAGTATTGTAACATTTTATTCTGTCCTGTATAGCTTGATAGGTCCGACAGAGTAATTCCTATCCGTCTAACATCAAGAAAGGATAGAGAATGAAGATGTATCGCCTCTAAGAAAAGTGATCTTGCTATATTTTGTAGTTCCTCCAGGGAAGTAGAGGATAGTTTTAAATTTCGTGAACAAGTAACTTGTCTAAGATTATGTAAGACTACCCTGACAATGATCGTCTTAAATGATAACTGCCTCGTCATGAGAGTGTCATAAACTAATGAAGAAAGTGAACTCAAGATCGGGAATATATTTTCGATATTGGTGACATCATTTTTAAGCGTCACAATTCTGCCGATCTGCTTACTTACGTGTGGTCTTATTGGTGTATCATCAATCCCGCGTGCTGCATTTTGAAGATAAGTTGCAATCTTGTAACCAAATAATTCCTTTAATCGGAATAGATCAAACTTGGCTAAGTGGCTCACAGACTCGATGCCCGAACTTTCCAGTTTGATCCTGTTCTTGGGACCAATGCCCGGGATATCTTCAATATCACACTTCGCGATAAACGCTTTGACTTCTTGAGGATTTATGATCGTTATGGCGTCAGGTTTTTGAAAATTAGAAGCAATCTTGGCAACGAGTTTATTGGGCCCAACACCAATTGAACAAGTCAGATTGGTTGAAACTTTTATCTCACTTTTGATGAAATCAGCAATTTTTCTAGCCCTTAAAAAGTCAGACCCTGAATACCTACTGAAATCAGCATAACACTCATCAATTCCAACATATTCGTATGCATCGGCAATTTTTCTAACGGACTCCATAGCTAATATCGAGAGGTGATTATAATAAGACATGTCAATAGGAAGGAACTCAGCGTCTTCATTGGCTAGCTTAGATTTAGCTATTTTGATTGGCATACCGGACTTGACACCGAATTCACGAGCTTTGTAATTGGAAGTACTGACTACTCCAGAATCAGGGTTTCTTCCAGAGTAGACACATACCACTAATGGATGATTTCGGAGTTCAGGAATTCTTATCTCTTCACATTGCGCATAGAAATAGTCAAGATCGAGGTGAAAAATTAAGCGCGATACAATATTATTGTCTGTGGGATTCCTAAACAAAAGGCTGCTCCCATTTTTTATATTTACCTAGTAATATCAAGGGTGTCTCGTGCATCAGACAACAATCTATTCTCGCTATCCGAATTAAAAATTATGGTGGCTTGTATTTGTATCGCTCAATATATCTGAAATTTTTTATATTTAATGAATTCATTTACGTAGAATTCATTTTAGTAATTTGTTCGGCATTACGTAAATACCTATAAACAGTGTATTTCTTGGAAGCTTGCTTGAAGAGTAAAATAACACGCACAAAGTATGACAATAAATGGATTTTCAATTGTATCTTGGGAGCAAGCTTAATTTTGTTGGTAGTCGCCGGTTTGAATCTAACTAATGCGTTTGCCAAATCCAGTGAAGTCAAGGGTGTTGAAAGCGCTAATAGTAATGCTGATATTAAAATCCCGCCAGTAAAATTATCTTATGGTGGTCATACTTACGAGATGCTTCCATTTGTTATGGTGGAAGGGGATCAAGTCAGGAAGTTGAATTTTCCCCAGCTTCCAGATGACTTTCAACCGGTAGTAAAGCTCCCCTCAGAGGGTACATTTAATTTTGACTTTAGTGAAAAACCGAGAGAAACTAATGCATTTGTGATTGACTATGATGCTGATATCACAGCAATAAGTCCTGTTAATAACCTGGGAAAGAATAGATATAGTGTCAATGATGTCTACGGTCCCAAAACTCTGGAAGTACGAACTATATATGCCGATGGAAAATATGTCACCTATACGCTACTCATTGACATAAGTAGGATTGACTCTACTTCAGGGCTTTCTAGTTCATCACCTAAGTCGATTAAAAGCGTTTCTGCAGATGTAAACAGCAATCCAAATAGTAATAATATTAATACTAATCCAAATAATATTAATACGAATTATAGTAACGATAACGGATCACCCGCCACAATAGCAGACAGAATTATCAAGGAATATGGTGGAATGATCAAGATGGATACACCTATTAGTCGCACTCAACCGGATACTCAACCGCAAGCTCATCCGAGTGAACAAGGTAGCAACGGTTGCATAGATTCAGAAATTCCCGTCAAAGGTGTAACAACTAACGATAAAAAGGCTAATACTAACTCTACAAGTATGAACACTGTAGCCAAACCAAATTCGCCGTGGATTCAGCTTGATCTTGGAAATAAACAGCAAGTATGTGGCGTCAAAGTTCAGTTCAAAGGGGGTGCCGAAGATGTTAAATTCTTCACAGTGGAATTATCTAGTGATGGAATAACATATTCCACACCAAAATACTTTTCAAATACTGGGAGTAGTACTAGTCCAGAAATTTATAATTTCCACGAAGGAACTACCAATGCTCAATACATCAAGCTTACGGAATTAGGCAAAAATGGTAGCGATAATGGATGGGTGTCCGATGTGAAAATATTAGGGCCAAAAGACTGATGAATACTTGAATAATCTGATATTCAAATTCCTTGCTTTGATTTATCAGAAAGGGCAATGGCACAATGGAAGTTATTCATTGTAGACAAGACCGAGTCTTTGAGAATTCAAATGGATTTTATGTGATGCCTTGGATAATGAAGTGTTGGAGTATCCCCTTTTAGCAGAGAAAGAAGGCATCAAGATTAGACCCGAGTTGATGGAGGTTGATAGGTTGTATCATTGTGTTTTCGAGAATGCGGTTTTTATATTTTACAAGGATCAGGAGGAAATAATGCATTGTTATCAAGTAGACAATTCTGATGCCATAAAGGAGATAGTGGCAGATCCTACAAATCTAGAGGACATACTCATGAAATATTCGTACGAAAAAAAGTAATTCAACTCTGAATAACTACTTTTTTTCAGTCTTCATTGCGAGGTTTCACTCGCTAGTATTTACTTGTCAGACATTTGTCATCCTCATCGTACCTAAACTACAGAAATTTCTAATTCATCATACGCATCCTTTACTGAAAGTTCGAGAAGTGTATTCTCATAAATTAATAACCAGTCACTCACACCAATAACAGGCAGTTTCCTTACAAAAATATTATTAGTTTGCGTCAGCGTGGTTGACAAGTATGCGTAATGTAAATCATCTCCTTTTTCATTGTCTTTAATTTTGAAAAGGCTTTCTTGGAGTTCTATTCCAGGTCGGCCACCCTGTATGTTGATAGTAATCTTGTCGGCATATCTATTTTGTACTTTCGCTGTAACATAACTCTGGCCAATTTCAAATCGTTCAATATCTAGCAATACTCTAGATCTGAACACTGGTGTCTTAGGCATCTCGTCAAATAATGCTTCAGATATTGCATCAAAGAACAAATTCTGATCTAATGAGCAAGATATGGCTAATAAATATAGCCTACAATGCCTACAAATTCTTTCTTCATTGCCTAGACTCTATTTCAGGCAAGAATTTTTACGAATACGTTTAGGAATTCGAAGTTAGTCAAGAAACATTCAGGATGGGTAGCGAGCACCTCGCATATTGGATAAGATAAGAGAGATAATGCTTGGAGAGGGAATTGTGTCCATCGGAAATAAGATTGCTAATCATTTAATCGCACAATACTTTTTATTCAGTCAGTTCTTGAATATTATTGAAATGACCCAAAGAAAAGCAACATCCTTGGAACCAATCCCACCATCATCAGGTAATGAAAGCACAAAGAAGGCAATGAAAACGTTTTTTTGTGTAGGATGTGGGAATGTCGCAACACAAACAGCCTTTTTCAAGGTCGAAGGTGCTACAGTCATAGAAAGGTATTGTGATAACTGCGTCAAAACCGTAACATAAGATTGCACTCTAATCTTTTTTTATTTGCATGTGTAACTGCCTGCTTAAACTTATCTAAATAGAAAGAAAAAAAGTAAATCCTATGGGTATCTCTAAACATGGTAAAGCAGGATCTGAACCTGAGTCAAGATCGACAAAGATTAGATGGATAAGCCCAATCGCGTTCCAGCTATCCGTTTCCCGACTTTATCCATACCCAGAGCCATCAGAAGAGCCTACAGTACATTCTTTACAAGAACTGATTTGTGGTTTTAATCTTGCCTAATTCAAATCGCTATGAGTCATCCTGAAGCCCAAATTCCTAAAGGAATTGTTTGGATACAATTTGTCAAATAGCCTAATATAATAAACTTGATAAGACTTACCTATGGTTGGAGCTGTATTTCGACCCAAAGATACCGATAAGACCTACAGGAAGGCCCTGGAGAATGCGATAAAAGACCTTGCCCCAGATACAAAAGATAGCGTTGCTAAATTATTGAACTCTTGGCAAGGTTCGAATTCGAAAGAAGAGTTGAGCAAGATCTTGGGCCCGGAGAAGACAGAAAAGTTATTGAAAAATATTAATCTAGATGAAAAAATTGACTTGACGGACGATGAACGAAAAAGATTAAGGGATATTTTAAGAGATTCTCTAACATTTGATTAGCGATTCGATTCGATAACTTCAATAGCCGTGTCTGCAACTGTATCAGAAGTTGGTGTCAGTATTACAAAGTAATTCTTGTCTGTTCTCTCGACTGAAGCGACTTTCTTCCATTTCTTAGTCGAAATATCAAATTCTATTATCCCAGGTTCCATCTTGCCTTTGGCATAAATCATCATTAAGACGTCACCAGAAAGAGGAGTAAGAGGTACTATGAAAAAGATATAACCTCTGTAAGAACTTACCGGAAGAACTTGCTTCATATACGGTGCTATCGACACTAAGTACAAAAAAACCTCCTCCACGGTTGAAAATTCTTCAAACTCAAATTTCATCTTCTAATTGCTAATCCACATGTGATATAAGTATAAGCTTTGAATTCTAGTACTCTGACCTTGGGAATTAAATATTGCGTCATAGGTTAGGTATTCCCTTTTCATAGATCCTACATTTTTTGTCTTAACTGGTAAACCCCTTACACAAAATTGAAAGCATCTCAGCATGTGCGGTCACTTTCTATTATCCAATTCCCCAACTTTTTCCACCGCAGAACTAGTATCTTTGGCAATCTCTTTTCGAGTAATTGGTCTCTTCCCATCAGTTGGTCGCTACAAATGTGTGCAGGGCAGGCATTAATTGCTTTCTAGACGGTCAAACGCTTTTGATTTAGGAGTTAGTGTTCGGACTTTGGCCTTTTCAATCATGGTACTTACTGTCATATCTGTTGGTTTACTTTACTAATCTTTGGATTTTTCGATCGGCTTTCTTATAATTGGGATCGAACCCTCCTAACGGGAATGTTTAGACCAGGAAGATTGGGAGATAAGGCACCATGAATTAAACATCTGACAGGCATGATACTTCTAAAAAGATCATGGTATTTTGTTTGAAAAATTCTCAATCACGTAGGTAACGAAACAAAGGAACGTAACTAGTCATTGCTATCGAAATAACAAGATAAAAATATATGACAATAACAGTACACCTGTATCACCACTTTACCTATTTATGGCACATAATATTCCGCTTTTGGCAGATCTTAAATGCGGAAAGATAAACTGTGAACAACATAACTTATCTGAGACATAGTACGATAGACCAGGGACTACAATATCTAAGCCTCCAAATCCAAGGGACAATAGAAATTGTTATTCTTAATATTATTTTTAAACGTATATCTATGCATATTGATATTTGTCTGAACAGAAACTTGACCGATATTACCATTGCAGAAGCCAACCCCAAGCTATGCATAAGGTTGCTATCGCAGGAAGAATTAATGCGACTTTCTGTTCTCATCAATTGTTAGTCATTTCATTCAGTAAATACTCTTATGATGTTAAGATACAGTTTTAATAATCTTCGATGGTTTATATCAATAGCATAACAACGTAAAATAGCAGAAACCATCCTGGATTCAGCTTTTCGTCATTCAACAAATTGAGCAGAACTAAATCTTAACAAACATTATATTCGGGGATAAACACTTTTGTTTTGTCATGTCTACAATCAGAGCAGGTTCGAAAAAGGCTAGCAATGAAATATTTATCGGGAAGAAACCTTTAATGACTTACGTCACAGCAACTTTAGTTCAGCTGGCAAACGAGCCGACTGTTGTAGTAAAGGCCCGTGGAAAGAGCATAACGCGTGCCGTTGACGTTGCACAAATCATAGTTAAGCGCATGAATACTTTAGGTTACAAAATAGGCCCAGTGAAGGTAGGATCAGATTTGATTCAATCGGAAGACGGAAGGGAACGAGCAGTTTCAACTATTGAGGTGTCGATATCGCGAGCAAAATAGGCTTGGATGAATTTCTTAAAGTAATTACCCGCTCATACTGCTGAGATATCGTATTGCAGACATCGGGATTTCAATTTCAGGGGCCCTAATGGGTTTAGGAGCTCGAGAATACCATCGGTTCGAGTGATAAGCAATAGCAGTGTTTGGGTTAGTAATCAATTACAGAAAATGATTTACCAAGTGTCTCCTCCACCAATGCAATTATCTCGTCAATATTTTGAATAAACCTAATGTTTTCACTCGGGTGGTCCATTTTACTATTCTTCTCTTCTGCAATCTCAGCTACGTAAGAACCAGAAGGTCGTCTGTTCAAGTATATCTTTGTTCCTCTTCCTGAATCTATTTTTATGCCTTCGTCAGAATCAAGGGTTTTTATCTTCATTTTGAATTCCATTTTCTTCTGTTTCGAACTTATTCTGGGGGCAGTCAATTGTACCAGTTGATGATTTAAATTTGCCACATACAATTAATACCTTTAGACTTATCATAGGTTATTTGAAATTACAGGATACCTTTAGTTCAAGCAAAACGACAGTGGGGGTCAGCAATAGCAAAACAAGAATTTTTCT
>JBAWET010000197.1:0-5959 GCA_049591355.1 Nitrososphaeraceae archaeon | reverse complement strand
ATATTAGCATGAATAGAACTATCCCGAGGGGAACATACATGAGAGAAGAAATTAAAATATATGGTTCACCGGATGCGTAGAACATGATTGGGTTATTAGTTATGATTCCAATTTGGTAGACAACAATCATCACAAGTACAGGAATCGTCAGCGCCCACACCATTAGATTAAAATATTTGCCAAAGTTCTGCACTCTAGATGTCATCTTAAGCCCAAGCACTACCAGGGCAATACCTAAAAAGAAAACACTCATGGCGGTAATTGCTCCCTGAATTGATGACTTGGTTATGGACTCTGCCATTTTCTCAAAGACCTTATTCTGAGTAGATGTTATATTTTGGAGAAGCGCTAATTCTGAGGTTTGATTACTTGGCGAAGTTTGAGTGTCGCTTGGCGAGGCTGTAGAATTTTCTTGTCCATAAGTGTCAGCTCCAATGACCAAAGTAACAAAGAAGATTCCCGCACATATTAGTACTAATATTATTACTCCAAGTTTTGTACGTTTTTCCATATGCATTCGATGCAGATCAAACTTTAGCAGTTCTAAATAACGAAACTGTAGTTCTTCTGGTCAAGTAGTAAATTATACCACTGTTAGCGATTAGATGAATTATCATTACTGTTATCAGCACGTAAGCAAATTCACCAGACATTATACCTTCGTTATTTGGATCGTTCGTAAATGAGCCTCCTACAAAACCCAACCCAAGAACATCTATTACTATCGCCACGAACATCAGTATTAAAGTTAAGACCCATGCAAAATATTTGGCTTTGAATAAACTGAATCCAAGCACGCAGAGTCCCGCACCCACTAAACAGAGAAATGAAGCTATTGATGTGATTGTCCCCTTAGTTACCTGCGTAAGAGTATCAAATATTGGTGCTAAAGAGCTGGTAACTGTCTTGGCAATTGTCTTGCTAATTACAGACTTGCTACCAGAGGTCTTGTTGCTGAAAGAATCTTGTATGAAAGAATCTGAAAAATTAGCCGAGCCAACAAATAACACAGTCCCTAAAAAGATGAACACTACTCCTCCAATAATAATGGCGATTGAAATTAGCGTAAGTACACTTAACCACTTTTGCTGCATATTCTTACGCATCCATAATCATTTAAATTGTTTTGCACTGTGTCGCTAACAAGTTATCTACATAAGAGCAGTCATTTATTGAATTATAAATAGGATGTATAAAATTGCCAGAATCCATCTGGTAATTATGGCGGTAATGTCAATTCTACAAGAAAACAATAAGGCGCAAAAGTACCATAAATCTATACAAGATCCCTCTGGCTAATGGGACTCGGCACAATTTTGATCTTGTATGTACTGACCTCAACCGTGGCGAGGCAATATACCATCGCGTTTAAAGTAACATTTCTAGTTGGTGTTATTATTTCATTGAGCATGGTGGAAATGATATTAGTTATGAAACTACAGGCATTTATAATGGGAATGCCACTCAACAGATAATTGAGAAGGACGGTCAGAATACAAAAAAATCATATATATTAGTAACGTTTGAAAACGAACATTATATACCAAAGTTGTCCCGACGATCATGAAGCGTAATTGGAAGCGATCGATAATGTCACCTATTGAATATACGTATAATTAGATAATTACTCGCGTCATGACGGAGCAAAATTGGATCGTCCTAGTATTAGGGCCAAAAAGTGTGGCAATATAATATTATTGCTAACTGTCACAAAAAAAGTATTTTTGGCGATCTGCTATCATATTCCATATTGAAATATTCCAAAACTTTGGGTCATTTTATCATAATATCATTTGGCTATCTATTTGTCAACAACATGGAGGAGGATATGTAATAACCTGAAGCACTTGATAGTAAATCATTGTATCAGGCAAAGCATGCCAATTCATGTATAAAGTGATGGGTGGTGATTTTGATTTTGCCTCGATGTATTTATTGGCCGAAGGGTGCTGTCAATAGTACCCCCCCTATTGCTTTAGCAGCTTTTGGATCCAAGTCCTGAAATGGTTCCTGGGTGACTTGAAATTCTGCATAAGTATATGGATTGACCATGCTTTGGTCAAATTCTAATACTTGTGTTTTATTGAATTTACCTAAGCTAAGCATATAACCTGACGCTTTATTTCCGGCGTCAACAAGCCAGCCTTCAAAGACCTTGTTCGCCTCTGGACCAATATTCATCTTTCCGACGAATTTTATCCTATCTCCTTGGAGATACAGATTTAGTTTGCCTATTGGTGAGCCTCCATATGGTTTTCCACTCGCGGGCGACGTTATATCAAAACTTGCTACAGGAGCCTGTGCAAATGCCATATTGAAACACATTGATATTGCTGCAAATGAAACTACCATTAGACCTAAATGAAAAATCTTCGGGTATCTTGTGCTTGGCAGATTGAACATAAAGAAGTAAACTTGATTGGATGGAAATAAATCTTTCTGAACAGAACAAATCTCACTTGGAGTGACCCTCCCTTTGTTGCCATCGACAATATTGTATTATCACTCCTCAAAACTGCTAAAGACTGCAGGTAAATCAAAGTAGCATAGACATGACCAACACATTCAATTTTAGCAGTTAAAATCCAACTTCATGTAGAATAAATAGACAAGGTTATTGAATCAGAATCAATTGAAACGTATCTAATGGAAGGAAACAGGTTTATACTAGATCGAATTCCTCAATACTTCAAATTTAGAGAAGGTTATTTCTCGCTCAGGATGTGAATAACCAGATTTGGGTATCTCTGATTTATTCATTAGCAATTTTCTTTCAAACCTACGTTCAATGCTCGTTATGCCGTACTCCGAAAGATCTTTTCCTAGTTACCTCTCTTTGTATTGGATTATGTCACACCAGTATAAGTCCGTTAACCACAATTGTAAATTTGAATTCATTCAAAGTTCACAGGTTTGGTACTTGGACTAGATATCATCGGCGCAGAGGGATGGAAAGTTATTGTTCTTCATAAACTTCAATTTTGCCGGTATGGATTGCTTTCAGGAAATCTTGATGATCCCGTTCATTCTGGTCTGCGTATGTCTCAGCAAAACTTGCAATCGCTTCATCGAATTTGCTAGTATTGCCCAGGTAGCCGCTGATCATGGCGGCACCTCCAGACTTCGCGTGGGCTCGGGCGAGTGCCCATCCACACCATCCCGCATACAATGCCATAATCGGTGCATCATAGACTTCGACATGTGGTTTGATCTTGATGTCGCGTAATTGCCGGACATAAAAATGCGACCCACGTTCTTCGGTCCAACCCAAAAACATATCACTTGCCGATTGCATTAGCCTTTGCCCGGCGACCACTCTCTGACCGCAGTTCTGGTATGCACTTTTACTAGCGTATGGCTCCAACACACTCATACGCGCTTCTTTGGCCTGAAGAAAAAGCACGTCGTCGTGTCCGGCCATCATCAGCAAAATGCCACAGCGCGTGCCGACGCTTCCTACTCCAGCAACCTTCCATGCAACATCTTTGATTTCGTAATGATCCAACAATGCTTTGAGATCATCGGTTAGAGTTTCTCGGTATCGACGAAAAGCTTTTCTGATAATTTGAAGATATTCTGCGATTCCCAAATTGGACTGATGAAAAATGAGAGGCGGATTGTCCTTAATGCTAACTTTGCCATTCTTGACACTTGCCAGTTTTGGGAATTCATCCTCCAAAACCGTACGTGCCGATTCTTTGGCTATCCGGCCTTGTACGCTCTTTTTCCATGTTCTCGAATTCATGGATGCGATGAGTGCCTCGGCATCAATCCGCTCATACCACATTTCCAGAACCTTCTTCTCAGCATAAACTTGCATATGTTCGCGATAGCTTTGCACGCAGCTAACAGCAGCTTTACGTGCCTCCGCTATCTTGAATCCATTCTGACGTCCTGCAATAACAACACTGGCTGCCAATCTTTTGATGTCCCATTCCCAGGGGGACGGGAGCGTCTCGTCGAAATCGTTGATGTCAAATACGATGCGGCGCTCCCGGGTAGCATATCCTCCGAAATTCAAGAGATGACAATCTCCACAGGCTTGCACGTAAATGCCGGAAGTTGGCGTGCTGGCCAGATCGGCCGCCATGATCGATGCAGCACCGCGAAAAAAAGCAAATGGGGATTGTTTCATACGTCCGTACCTAATCGGGATAAGCTGCGGAATGCGGCCCTTGTTGGATTCGATTAACAACTCGATGGGGTCTTTACGATCGGAAGACACTGGCCAGTCGGCATGTGATCTCCTAGAAACTTTGTCTCGCAAAGCTCTCCCTGCAGACCGCAGCTCTACTCTGGAGAGGGCCGCCTTCGACGCAGGAACCGTTTTTAAGGATGTTGATTTTTCAGCCATAAATTTCTCCTAGTCAAGATGGATAATCAGCATTCGATTGTGTTGTGTGACGGTGCGCAACATTAAATTTTAAAGAAGAGGCATATTACTTTTCAGAGCTAGAACTGAATTTATTTCTTCAATAAATTTTCTGACACGAACTGGCCTTGTAACAACCCACTGTAGATTAGGATTTCCTTTGTTTATCTCTTCAGTGCGTAGATTGTTAGGTGTGAGATATATAATGGCTATCAACTTGTCAATCTCCATTAATTTTCGAGAAAGTTCCAAGCCATTCATTACAGGCATTAGAATATCTACTATTGCAATGTCATAAGATCCAGCTTGAAAATTTTCAAGAGCAGCGATAGATTTATCATAAGCTCTTAACTCAAAACCAAATCTTTCACATGCTTCTGTAAATAAGGTAACCTCATCTACATATTGGTCAACCAGTAGTATGTTTGTTATTTTTTATACCCTATTATAAAAAAAGAATAACTAGTATATTAATAGTAAGTCTGCAGAATAGTCGACATACTTCGGTAAGGATTTCCTCCCCAAAAACGAAGCTGCGTGTAGAACATTTATGTCCTTTTTACTTTTTGCTACCCGGCTCGTCAATAGAGGCGTTAGGCCGGTTTTACACCTTCATAGCACGAACTCGCATAGAAAAAAAACTAACTTACAGAATTAATCAATCCCTGATTCATTGGATTAGTTGTACGGGATAAATTCTAGCTCCGATAGTAAGGTGATTCAATAAAATATTTCAAATGGGAAGTTCCTGGTCTGCTCCTTTAACAGAAAGGCGTAAATAGTACAAACATTTTTGTTTGATTCATGATAGGAAAACTATCCGTAGCAAAAGCTTCGATGCTTTTAGCACTAGTAATGGCTTCAGCATTTTTGGTTGCTCAAACCAAAGTTTATGCTCAAGAAACAACTCAACCTCTGGTGGGTAAATTTACAGCTGATCTTCAGCCTAGGGCTGGTTCGAACGGAACAGGAAGTGCGATTCTCCAAGTTTTAGGAGACTTAAAGACAATATCGTATAGTATTGATGCTTCTGGATTGAAAGATATTACAAATATAGCCATTTCTCAAGATACGGGTACTGGCAGAATTCCAGATGTGGTTATAATACGGACTCCTAGTGCACAAGGCATTATGAAAGGTCCTATTAGCGGAACAGTCGCGAAAGGCAACTTTACAGCCTCAGACCTTATAGGTCCATTAGATGGCAGTAGATTAGCAGACTTTGTGAAAGCCATTACTGACGGGAAAATTGTGATACGTGTATCATCATCAGCATTTCCCTTGGGTGAAATTGCTGGAAAAGCAATTGCAGGCGGCTCCACAGGTCAAAACCCTGCTGCTGGAAACATGAGTGCACCAGCCAATCAAACTGCTGGAAACATGAGTGCACCAGCCAATCAAACTGCTAGTGGAATGGGGCAAAATATGTCTAACATGACGGGTAATACAAGCCAATAAGTTAAACAATGAATGCGGGTCAGTAAATACTAAATCAAAAGAAAGTTGCTAAGAAGGTCCTTAGCGGCGCTTTTTTCTTATCTCATGGCGCCGTCACTTTCATTTTATGATTTTATAATGCAGAGCTAA
>JBAWET010000196.1:0-4230 GCA_049591355.1 Nitrososphaeraceae archaeon | reverse complement strand
TTATCTATTATTTGATCGAATCGACCAATGAAGTAGGAATTCCTGTCCTGGCTCTACAAATCAGGCGCAAATAACCAAAAAAAGAAGTTTTTATTATTCTGAAACTTCAATATACATAATCTGGATTCATTATCTACAGCACCACTAGAGCGATTCCAGCTTAATTGTGGCTGTACCTATCGTATACGCATTAGCATATTTCTCCAATTCATTGTATGATCAATCGTATTAATCGCACTAGAGGATATGCTTTTTAATCATAATCTGGTAAAATCAGAACTATTTCCAATTTCGGGAAAGTACGGCAAATTAAAAAGTCTGCTATGACATTATATCAAGAGATGACACCGCCAAAAATAAAGTCTATAGAGGCGGCTTGGGTGGTAACTGTTTTTAAAACTTGGGACTGGCTGACAGGTCAGGTAACTTTAGTAAATCAGCCATTTTGTTGTACGCATCTAAGAATTCCAATCCTTTTGCCGTAATGTTGTATTTCTTATTTTGTCTATCGTGGTCCAATAATTCATTAGTGCATAAGTAGTCCAAATAATATAATAATTGGGTATACGACAGGAAGGAATTATACATTATTTTGGTTCTCGTTATTCCGTCCCTCACTGCAGCCGACTGCAAAATGGTTGCGGTGATCTCGTCTCTGCTTCGGTATTTCATCATATAGTATTATACATTATCATTAATAAAGTATTTAGTCAAATTGCAGAGTTATTTGATTTTGTTCACTAACACAGTTCGATATTCGCTCATGGATATTGGCCTCCTCGTTGACTCTATCGGTTCACGTTGTTGTCCATCTTTTGTTTATACTTTGCGTACTTAGATATACATCAGTTGTGATCCTAGTAAGAATCGTGTACTTGAGTTGTTGGTATCTGTTCTAATTTATCTGATGGACCTCACGATCATGTTTCCTTAATTCTTCTGATGTTTTAAAGGAAATCCCGTCACATTCTTCACATGCAAAAGTCCTTTCAACCCCAGTGGGTTTAGGAGCCTGGTCCGGTGTTGAAGACATGATATGCACTAGATACAAAAATATTTAACCATTTGGGAATTTTATTATTGTATTGTACATGACGTATAATTTCAGTGGCAGATGCTAGAGCTCCGGGAATGGCTATTGAATATTATGGATGAAGGCGAAATTGCCGGATAGAACAGGATACGCGAAATATTTTTAAATTCCAATTTTGTCTCTGGCGTAACTATAGACTATCAATGAGGATACAAAGCGAACCTTTAACGCAGAGTTAACTACGTATACTATTCTGCTTTGGTTATGAATTTTGTCTTATCGATGTCAGAATATCTAAAAATGAGATCAATCAATAATAAGTAGTTAGTCGTAAGAATACTGGTAGTAAGCATTATGAGTGAATTTGCCTTCTTCCGTTTTAAGAGTAATAATTTGCTAACTCTGGAAGAGGAGGCACACAAACAAGAGATTATTAGCATAACAGAAGAAGTTCTTGACGCAAAAGGTATAGAATGTGACGCAAGGATAGCAAAAATTTCCGAGGAACAATTAAAAGAAATTCTCGAGGAAGTAAGAAAGTTGCGAAAGAAAAGAAAAAAGGTTTCCAAAGATACAGATAGCACAAGTGAAGGTGTAGAAGTGAAAGAGCAGATGGAGGAGGAGATTCAATATATCAAGTAGGTGTAAATGGTAACTTGAATTTTGATAGGATAACAAATCGGTGGCTTGCAACTCTTGGGATAGGTACACTACTTTTTGGGATCGGGTTATTTGTGCTGCGAATTCCCGTGCGGACAATAATGATTTTCTTTGCACTGGGAATTCCTGTTATTTTGCTATGGTTATATGTTGATCAAAAATCAAGACGTCAACAGAACGAAATAGATGGACTTGATAAGTTACAAGATCAAGCGTGTATTTGTCCTGTTTGTGAACATGAACAGGCAGCCGTTTGTATGAATAAAAAGTGTCCTTGTTGCATCATGATGAAGGGCACTGACGTATTAGGACATTCTGTTAACCCGTTACAGTGAGAAAAATAAGCTGTTACTTTGATCAGCATACATTTAAATAGATTTTTTTCGCTAATATTACGTGTTAGCGGGACGGAGTTTATTCTATTCCCTTCTTCAGTTCCGTTAAGCATCAAAAGTAAGATCCTAAATAGGGAATATTAATTCTGTCCTCATTCCTCTACTACAAACTTTTTACCTAGTTCTAGTCCTTTTTGAGGATGCGGCACGGCTAAACAATAGTTTGTCATAGCACAGTTTGAAAAACTTACTGACTCATTCATATCAGATGTCCAAGATTAATCCCGCCAGATCCGATTTCACCTTTCGTGAAGTTAACTACTCCGTTTTATAAAGATGTGACTAAAGCAGTATACGCCGGTCATGCAAGTAGTTTAGACGATCCATTAATACCAAATTTGGCGAGAAAATATCAATATTAAGTGTTCCTTACTTCGTTACCCGACCGGATATTTCCAATATTGCAAACTTACGGACTTGACGTATTGAAAATATTTTTCCCAATTCGACACTAGCACAGCACTCAGCTTTAGATATCCCGTCTCCTACGCTTCGCATCTGGATTTACGCAAATACACTCTTCAGGTTTCTGTCTGCACCCGAGACAGACCAAGTCTTGACCACAGTTACATTTTTCCATAACTATAATGATCTGATCTGATTTTAATCCCCTAAATAACTGCTATCTTTCTAGGGTCCAAAGATCGACAAGTTGTTATCCACACATGCGAAGCTAGGATCCTAACATTTCTGAATAAATCTCACTGGATGGATTTTAAACACTGTGTACATTTTAACACATAGTAATACTATGCAACGTCATCCATTTTAAGCAATTAAATACATTTCAATAATATGAAATTAAGAATATTTTGCACTTGTTGTAGGAAGGAAATTCCCAATAGTGTGATGGCTCTAAAGTATGAAAACAGCTTATTCGATGGGAAACATTGCCTTAATGTATTCAAGAAGTTAAAGGCCGTATATGGTGATTGGGTTCCGGATTTGTAGATCATAAAAAATATCTTAATTAATTATGTGAAGCTAGATCTCCTTTTTAGTCGTTTTATCTTTTATCTTCTCCTGTTACTTTGCTTAACCCCGAAAATCTTCGACATCGATCATTACCAATTAGGGAAGCAGTATCTTTGGGACCCTTTATTTATGAAATCCTTGACGCGGAATAAGATAAGATTTTAAAAGAATGTATCATTTGTTCGGCATTATTAGAGTTTAAGATCTTTCATTGGTTATTCAAAAAATTATTTTTGCGTATGGACAGGATCTTTGGCAAGGAAGAATTCTAAACGACCACAATTTTCGCAGACATATACATCATAATATTGATATCTTCTGAACAAAGCAGGTATTGGCACTTTGATAGGCCCAAAGTCTCTAGGAATTTCAGACCGCTGATGAAGAAATCTAGCACCACCACATCCACATTCTCCTTGAACTCTATTAATCGCAGGATTGGCCATTAGTTAGAATCCATGAGTCTGATTTATTTTATTTTCCCTCGCTGTGTCATCTGTCCTAAATCTTATCGCGTCATCCTTAAAGATTCGCTATCTCAAGTCACGTAACCAGAATAATGTTTTCTAGTCTATGTTTTTATCTTTTAATTCTACCACCTTAAGTTCCAATAATTTATGCACCCCGAACTTGTGCACGTTGTAATGAGTCCAAAAACTGACAAATGAATTTGAAAAGAATGTAATAAATGCAATCGGTTACCCTAACGAAGGCTCACAACCGCATTTACGAGAATTGCTACAGTCTTACAGCCAAAATGTCCAGCGAATATTTGTCGGCGACCCAAACATTGCCTAGGCGAGAACACTGCTTCAGAGTTAAGAACAATGATGACAACAACTGTAATGATACACATAAAACTCAGAAAATAAAGGCCAAGAATGAGAGCGAGATAGAAAATGAAAACAAAGACCACAGTCACAACAATGAGAACTTGAATGAACTAACCTGTGTTAACGAAGCACAAAATCTGAAAGATGTAGAACAAGTCGATGTCTTCGAGAGTAACGACACCCTAGTTTAGAAAAGCGAACTAGATACCTAAAGGGCATGTGCCCCTCCTTATTTTTACTCCATTCTATTCTATTATTTCCATCCATAGGAATAAGCCTCCGATGGGCCTTTTTGTTGCTAGACGCAATGGCCCACCAGAGAGTGCGGAACTCT
>JBAWET010000195.1:0-5748 GCA_049591355.1 Nitrososphaeraceae archaeon | reverse complement strand
CCATTTAACAGACATCCTCATCTATGTTAAGACCTTTATAATTCAAATCTAGTATATCATCCTCATCCTCATCATATGGTTCATCACATAAGGTTATCATATCGTAAGACTTGATCGAATGTATAATTGTGCCTTTACTAATTATCATTACTGCTTAAATACTAATTGCTAATTATAATAACTATCTGGTATTAATTATCTGGTATTAAAGTTCGGATGGTAAAACACCGGACTAGAAGCCCCATCATTAAATATTATCGTTCTAGGTTTTAAGAACAGGATAGGCAGCCTCGTATTGTTGTCAGTCTCCAAAAACTGAATTCCTTTTGTCTCCACCCGTACATGAAATTGCACAAAATTTTCTATGTCATCGTGCGGAATTAAATATTCATAACGCAGGATTTTTCTGAGATCATCTATAAATGTACTAGTTTGTGTGATTGTGTAGTATTACAAAGAGTAATCTCTGATATACGATTGTTCTTTTATACTCTAGCTATGATGATTTCCTTCCACAAATGGCATTTGTCAAACTCACAACACCTATGACAACACCTCAACAATTAAGATAAGAGAATCGATGAAAAGTTCCAGTCTTATGAGCCTAGGGTAACGTAATAAGCTGATGCTATCTTTTCTTTAAGATTAATGTCACGATCAAACCTACGGTAGCAATTAAACTTATTGCAATGATTATGTTGATCATATCGTCACCACTGCTGGATAAACTAGGTGGCGATTGATGTGGTACAAAAACTTGAAACGAGGCTAATTCAACTAAGTGATTTGAATTCACTCTCAATATCACTTGGTGAGTGCCGTCATGAGGGAAGATATACTTCACTGAAAAATCGCCTTTAGGTACTGTTATGTTTTCAAATTTGAACAATCTCTGACCGTTAGTAACAACCACCCTTGCCGTAAGATCTTCAGTGTGTTCGCCAGTATGTAGTTTTGAATGCTAAAATTCAAAGTGGTGAAAGTGTCTATTATTGGTTTCTCAGGGAAGTATGTAAACTCAATTTTAATATTGTCCTTCACATTTGTCCATTCTTGCACTTTTCCTCCAAAGAGATGTACGTAAGAAGGAATCATAATATGACTGTTATTTGCAGCGATCAAAATGGAAGCAATTAAAACTATGACTACAACAACAAACGATGCCAATTTGACAATCTTATCCCCATATGATTCAATGATCAGTTTCTACTATGTTGACAATTGACGCTTAGCAACGCATTAAGGTCACTTGCGTTCCTCTATTTTCAACCGATAACTGATAAGTACAATCTCTTCCCCCCAAATCCTGCCATGATAACACCAATTGTTAATCATCGTGGTTAATATGCTTCTCAAATCCAGAAAAATTGTGGTTGATATCAATATTGTCATATTGTTAGAAACCAATCTCAATGTACAAGTTTACTATTTTAATTCATGGCACATCCAATCAATATACGAGCTCTATTTTTCTGCAATAGTTTGACTTTGCTCTCGCATAAATTGTGTTAAGTAATACTTGCCTCCAGTTCCCTTCCCAGTTGTACCGGAATCCTTCCAACCTCCAAACGATTGACGTCCCACCATTGCCCCGGTTGTGGCACTGCTCGCTCTGTTCACATACACGACTCCCGCTTCAATACAGTTCAGAAATTCTTTAACCTCTTCTTTTCTCTTCGTATATATTCCCGCTGTGAGGCCATAGTCAGATTCATTACACATGGCGAGTGCTTGATCAAACTTATCATATTCTGACAAGCAAATAATAGGCACGAACAATTCCTTTTTGAATAATACGTGATCCTTGGGTAAGCTATCAACGATGGTAGGTTCTGCATAGAACCCATATTTCAGATTATTGTCTTTCTTAAGAGAACCGCCTACTAGTACTTTTCCGTCTTTAGTAGCCAATCTTGAATACCTACTGAAATTCTTAAAGGAGTTTGAATTTATTAAAGGACCAACAAAAGTTTCCGGATTTAGAGGGTTTCCAACAGTTAATTCCTTAGTTTTTCTTACAAGTTTTGAGATGAATTTTGATTTTATGCTTCTTTGCACATATATACGAGAGCACGCGCTGCATTTTTGTCCTGAATATGAAAACGCTGCTCTTACAACTCCTTCAGCTGCTCTGTCCAAATCCGCTGTTTGGGTAACAATTGCCGCGTTCTTTCCTCCTAGTTCAGCGATAACTGGTCTTGGCTTGAATTCGCTTGTTTTCCTAACTAATTCATAGCCAACCTCCTTAGAACCGGTAAAGACGATTCCTGCAATTTTTTTATTTTGTACTAGTAGCTTACCAATTTCACCACCTGGGCCAGTTATATAGTTAACAACGCCTTCATGCAGCCCCGCATTGACCATGATCTGGGCTATCTTGTACCCCACTATAGGCGTGTCACTGGCAGGTTTTATGACAACTGTATTGCCAGTGATAAGAGCACCAATAGTCATTCCTACCAATATTGCTGCCGGAAAATTGAATGGCGCAATTATAGCCCAGATTCCATAGGGCTTCATCACACTAGTGTTCCTTTCACCTGATCTAGCATTTTTATTGGCCAAGACAAATCCATCGTTAGCGATCATATCATCTATGTAGTAGTTGATAAAATCTAGTGCTTCATCTACATCGGCAATAGCTTCGTATCTATTTTTTCCGTTCTCTAATGTCAACCACGCTGCTAATTCAAATTTTCGCTTTCTGATAAGATCTGCAATTTTTCTAAAGATTTGTATTCTGTACTTGTAATCTGTGGTACCCCATGTCTTAAATGCATGCGCTGAGGCTTCAATAGCTTGGTTGACGTGGAAAGGAGTTGCCATCTGGACATAGCCTAGAATTGTCCTGCGATCAATGGGAGATCTATGAGCAATACTCTTAGTCGCAAGCACTTCTTTACCGGCAATTATTAAAGAGTATGTATTCCCAAATTCCGACCGAACCGATCTAGCCGCCTGCTCATATTTCTTATTGAATAATTTTTCGTTACCTTCATCTACAAATTTCTGGAAGGTACTTTCATTTTGGAACACTATACCTCTATCATCCAATTCGTCCTTAAATAGTATATAGTATATGATATCTAGCGAGAAGAATCTTATCCAATCCAAATTAGTCGATACTCTGCTTATCAATACAATTTCAAGGTTGAGGAAAAACTGATAACTGAAAGCTGACGTAATACTGCACATATGTAAGTAATAACGATATGATTAAATTACAAACATTACTAACTATTAGTATAGTTAAAGAAGCAGAGACACATCATCTAATGATTAGATATGATTGTAACATATTCTTGAATTTGCCACGATGCCGTATCGCAATACTTGATAGCAAGACTCCCTCGATTAAGAGACGGAGGCCATGAGCAATTTGCTGATCAGAAGAAGTACTGTTATATCCATTCGGGTTAACGAAGGAAGACTCCTCAAATGAGTACACTTTTTCTATCAATTAGAGTTCGAAGTTAAAGTTGTGTCTGACACTCAAACTGCAAGACGATTTCTCTCTGCTATCATTTATGTTCGTTCAAACACATGAAATAGTAGGAAAATTCTCTGTATCATTATTAAGTATAGGTAAAATGTAGTCCTGTCCGG
Source organism: Nitrososphaeraceae archaeon (assembly GCA_049591355.1). Taxonomy (GTDB): domain Archaea; phylum Thermoproteota; class Nitrososphaeria; order Nitrososphaerales; family Nitrososphaeraceae; genus TA-21. The sequence continues at coordinate 2,142 of JBAWET010000195.1, read as the reverse complement.
GTTTTCCGGAAATCCATCTGGAGTTGACAAATAAACATCAACGAGATCACTTACTATCGGAATGGGATAGGTTAGGTAGGCTATGTAGGTTAGGTTACTAAATTTTTGGTATTATATATAGACAAATTAAGTCTGGCAGTTATATCTTACCTGACTTGACAGACCTTAACTTACCTATTCCTCAATATCTAAGAGAGCAAATCGGGGGAGCCAATTCTTGAGGTTTTCTCGCCAAAGACCGTGGTTGTCGGACTGAACACAACTAAAGAGTACTAATAACAAAGAAAGGGCAGATAGAGGGCCGCGAAGACGTAACGGATACTAGACTGAATTAATCGAACTTTTCAAAGTCATTCAACTCAAAATCGTTCAATATGTAGAATCTTAGAGAAACGGTATCCGAAATTGATGGGATCTTTCATTTTAGAAAATCTTTATAGAAACTCCACTTCATGAAGTTTGCAACAACTTATCTTCCCGTCAATCGACCAAAACGAAACAAAATGCATATACATTCTTAATAGAAATCAGACAAAAATCTTCTAATATGCTTGACACATTCTTTAAGGAGTCTTATGACTACCTACGTGGGTCCACAGCCAACTAAGATCATTAATGACATAAAAAACACTTCTTACTACTCTACTTAAGAAATTTGTACGCAATCTAAAGAAGAAGGCCAGACAGTATAATGTTCCTCTGATTATTGACGAGGTTCAATCTGGAATGGGCAGAACAGGCAGATGGTGGGCATATCAACATTATGGAATTGAGCCTGATATAATGACGGTAGCCAAAGGATTGCAAGTGGGAGCGGTTGTTTATGACAAATTGTTTGATCCAGATGAGCCAGGAGTGCTTTCCAGCACTTGGGGAGCTGGAAGCAGAATTGATATGGCAGTAGGATGCAAAATTATAGAGACGATCGAATCGCAAGGTCTTCTTAGGAATGCGCAAAAACAGGGTGAGAATTTGTTGAGGGGATTGGGCGAATTGGTAGGAAGCGGCGATGTTATTGACGTTAGAGGCATTGGATTAATGATCGGTATCGAATTGAATCAAAAAAGCACAAGGGATAGAATAATAAGGATCCTGTTCAAGAATGGTCTTCTAGTTTTGCCTGCAGGCAAGAGCTCAATTAGAATAATGCCACCATTAATTATCACAGGGGATGAAATAGATAATGGGTTGTCGATTCTGCATGATGCATTTGGTAGAAGAATAAAATAATGGTACCTCATTTGGATTAGTATCTAGTTTAGGATAACAAAATAAATTTGGATTTATAAAATGACTGGTGGCTAAAATAAGTATACCTTCGAACTTTACGTATGGTCATCACTGTTGGTGATTGAATCTGTCATGTGTTTTTTACTATAGAGGCCTGGTCAAAATAAGCACATATTAAGGGTCGTACTTTAATCCTGTGAACAAATAATATTATTATCTATACACTAGGTTTGATCTCCGGGCAAAATTAATAATTGGCATTTCATAAGAATATCTGAGAAACCTGGGCAAGGAAATAGGGAGGAAGATACAAATTCTCTTCGACACCAAAGAAAAAATATTAGTTCTCAATATATATTTTGGAAGAAAAGATACTTCAGATTCTATTAGTCACATAGGCTGGTCATACTCCGGCGTTGCCAAAGAAAATGACTAGATTGGAGCATTTTCTTAGTCAGAAAGGCATTAATTATGGATGATATTTCCATGAGGTTATGGAAGGTCTTCAAAAACTAAAGTGTGGTACTTGTGGAACTATGTTCATGTCTGAAAACGGGAATACATTGTGTCCGTCCTGCCTCGAAGGTTCGACCAAAGGTCAGAGTCACGAGCATGGTCACGAAGCTGGACATGGAGAATGTGGCTGCGGCCACTAACGAAAATTTAAATCATCTTTTTATTTGTTAAGGGTCATTTCATTTGTTGTGCAAAAGAATTTAACATACGTAGCTAGCTCTGAGTTAAGAGTGCCAACAAGCTCATTATTTTAAGTATAAAAACTACTCTTCAAATATGTATGTACTCTCGTGTACTCATTCTGACCCAGTTAATTCGGACATTCACGCTAGACTAAAGGATGTGAAGTGTTCAAAAATGGGAACAGAATGGGTGCATTCGCGTTTGTGCCTAACC
>JBAWET010000194.1:0-3295 GCA_049591355.1 Nitrososphaeraceae archaeon | reverse complement strand
TGCTATTGGAAGGTACTACAGAACAAGACGGTTCAAACTGGACATAACCAAATACCTGTTAAGGAGTGTGACTTAACGGACTTATGTTAGGCAGTATAGTTATGAATAATAATTGGCAGGAATCTTTGGTTCATAGTGGGACAAGTTCATACGTCGTCGTGAAGAACCAAAGTTTGCTACAATGTATTGTATGATGCTTGTGTCAATGAATTAATCCTCCATCCAATCCATAGAAATGTGTGCTTATTACATTTCCGTCATTATTGTCAATCTGTAGTTGAAGATACCCGTAATCTTTATCGTTTACAAAAGGCCAATCTGAATCTGTAGTAAAGCCTTGATAATGTGATTCTCCTCCTGCTCCTGAAACAAACCAGTGACCATTCTTACTTTCGGCCATAATGTGGTTATGCCCCGCGACTTCATAGATTCCAATTCCCTTTGGTATACTAGACTGAATTTTTTCATACAGTTCTATTGTAGAGGATTCTACATGATGATGCGAGGGAGGACTATGTGCCATTTTATGGCTAAAAAATATTACCGTTTTTACCCCCTTCATTATGGACTGGTCTGTAACTAAGTTTTGTCCCCAAAGCATTTGACTTTGAATATCGCCATTAGTATCTAATCCTAACAATAGTGTAGTTCCTCCAGCAACCTTACGATACCAATGATCTTTGCAATATTGTTGAGCTTGTTTGAAAATTGTCGGATTCCCGTCTTCTTCAGCATCATGGTTTCCGATAACACATGCAAATTCCTTCCCGTTATTGATATCATTCCAAGTGCTATGAAATTCGCTCAAATCCGGGTTGTAACAGAGATCTCCCAGTGCTATGAAATAATCTGGTTTGTCTTTTTTGATTTGGTCGTGAAGCCCATTCGAACAATCCAGATCACCTACAGCATCTATTCTTGTGGTACCTGATGTTGATTTAGGTTCTATGCCTTTTGAGTCGGATATTCCTATAGACGGATTAACATCTAATATAGATTCCCCCGAAAATGGGTCATCTGCTTTATCGCTTTTGGCTTGTATACCCTGAATTATTAAATTTGGGGAAACTACTAAGAGTGCTGAAGCAATGAGGAATAACAACAAAAAGTGGTTCACCCTCATATGGTTTTCAGTTCTATATTTTTGAGGTTTGCAAAAGTTTATACTAAGAAAATTTACGTCAAATTCACTCGAATAAATTAAATCGTTTGGTGCAAACCTTGTCTCTAATTTGCTCTATCTATCTAGCAGCTAAAACATTTGGCTCATCAAATGATTTAACATGCCTTTTCTCGCATTCTGTTCCCTCTGGAGGATTCAATTCATCGCCAGATACACAAGCGAAGAACTCATCCCCTACTTGTATTTTACCAATGTCAGTATTTCTGTCGAAATTAAACATGACACTTATGGTTTTTCCGTTTGCCCCTTCTGCATTTATTATCTTGGACTGAAATTCCCCCTTTATCATTGCAACAACCTTAATTTCATGCACATTTAGTCTATCGTAGAGTGGTACCAGAATCTTGAGATTTACATCTTTTGAGTTTGAAGTCTGTCCGTCAGGGACGGTTAAAAATGAACTCAAGGGCGCGGAATTGATTCCATTTGGATTTTGAAGATCCCCTTCGTTACATGCATATGATATCATTAATCCCGTTTTGGCGTCAAGTATGTATCCGCATGCAAAATACTCATCATTATAGCCTGCTCTAACAATATCATTTTTATTTTTAAACTGAAATGGGATATTTATTGGTCCCGAACCGGGTTCAGATATAGAGCTTGTTTTTTTAGCTTTTGTATCACCATTGGCAGAAGCTATGACTTTGAGTTTGATCGGATGGTTCAGATTTTGTACACTTGTCTTAGATTCGACAGTAAGCTCATCTCCAGCAAATGCTATTTGTCTAACTGCAAGCATTGCGAACGATGCTAACACCAGAGAAATACACACCATTAATCTTAAACTCGAGGATAAGGCAACATCGCTCAACAAAATTCGCCATCCTCCTTATTTTGTGGTGGGTCCAAACGGATCTATTATTTCGAAGCCCGTGGGCGAGGCAGAGTGAACCGGCGAAGTTTCAGAACTCTTGTCAACCTTAGACTCAGATTCTACTATTTTATTATCAGGGACATTACCTGCGTTGGATTCAGCCCCCAAATCTGGACAAGGACCACTCTTTTCGGTAGTACTAGTCCTTTGTACAGGACAGTCAGAAATTTCAAAACGAATATCATTGTTCTTTGCGAAAGCAAATTTAAAATTCGAAACAACTGCTAAAATAGAAGTAGCCAAAATAGCTGCAATTACAATTAAACCTAGTGTGTTTTTCAAAGTTCCATTTAAGTATCGAATTGACGTATATAGAAGGTGCGTGGAATATGAAAATAAGAAAGGTACTTTACTATAGTATAAACACTTCGTTTGATGATTGTTAACTAGGATAGAAACATTAAACTACGCGCCTAAGAAGATCTTTAATAATAAATTTCTTGGTTTTTCATACTGTAACTTCTTTTACTCTAATGAGGGATATGTATGATAAGAACAAATTTTACCTACGGTTTTGAAAGATACAATATCAATAAACATAAACATGTTCTACAATACTCATTAATATTGAGGGCGTTGATATCTAGTGTTAAGGGGCGTTGCTTTTGTTTGGTATCAATAACAAAAATCGAATATTTCAACCAAGCGTATGCGAGAATTGATCCAGATATCTTAGATTAAGGGTTCATCACTTTATGGCTAATATGTTTTTTGTATAGAAACAGTAATGTTTTATTAATTGAAGATTATGATGGGCTATTAAGAAGTCGTATTTGTATTCGATGAACTTGTATTTGCTCCTATGGCAGAGGCAGTAGAAGTAGTAACATATGAATCTGAAAGACCAGAATGAGCTTCAAGCCACGAGTACATATCTGCTAAAACATACTGTTGTATTGGTCCAATTCCATTCTCCCACTGAGATGAAGGATAAAATAGATGTCCAAGATTTGGATATGTTATCAACGTATGATCAGGATGATTTACTTCTGTTAGCCTCTGTTGCAAGAGAAACGATTGTTGAACTGGGGTCCAAGAATCATTTTCTCCGTTGAGTAATAGGATACCTGTAGATTTAGAGACATTACCAATGTTGCTTAGATTTGGTATCAAACTAAATAGTGACCTCCACCAAATAGGACATCCAAAAAGATTATTGCATTTGGACAGATTGAAAGCGGTGGTGTTTTCATATGATTTCATCAGTAAAGGCTTAAGTTGTTTATCAATACTTA
>JBAWET010000193.1:0-7720 GCA_049591355.1 Nitrososphaeraceae archaeon | reverse complement strand
GTATGAAATCCGACCGTAACATCATGTTAGTAGATGATGAGCCCGATGTACTCTTCACTTACAAGTGCTTCCTATCTTCTCGTGGATATAATGTGGTAACATTCACAAATCCCAGGGAAGCTCTGATTCACTTTGTACAGTCAGATCCGTCGTACTATGGTCTTGTAATATTGGACATACGAATGCCCCATCTGAATGGCCTTCAGTTATTTCACAAATTTAGGGAAATCGACCACAAAATCAAGATAATATTTGTATCAGCCCTTGATGGCGCGGCCGAGCTTGTTAGCCTTCTTCCAGACCTCAATGAAGAGAATATCATGCAAAAACCAGTAAATCAAACAACCTTTCTAGAGAAAGTAGAACAAATATTATCATGACACTTATGTATGAAAATATATCAAGAATGGCAATATGAAATTACGAGTAGTTCTATGCGATCTAATTGCGTAACGTACGAGCCCTTCCAGTTGATATCTATTTTCCTAAAGAGAAAAATGAAATCGTAACATCATGGTCGACGTAATTCGTCCTTTACTACATTAATCAAATATTCCGAATCCACTGGCTTGCGAACAAATGAATCTATTCTCAATTCTGGGTACATTTTTCGTAGTCCCTCATAGTTTATGTCAAATGCCGTGATAAATACGACCTTTACCTTATCGTCTATCTTTTTCAATTCATCATATAGCTGAAATCCGTCCATTTTGGGCATCCGGATATCCAAAATAACAAGATCGTATGCATCTGGTTTAAAATTTCCCTTTGCAATAACAGGGTCGTTGTACGTATCGACTTTGAAGCCGTTGCCCTCGAGTATCATCTTAAAACTCAAGGTAATATCAGGCTCATCGTCAACAATCAAGATTCTAGTCATTATTTTTCCCTTATTTCCTGCCTTTCGTATTGTTTTGATAAAGGTAGGGTAAATGTAAATGTAGCCCCATTTTCATTGTTGACTCTATTGTTATTTGCCCAAATTCTGCCACCATGTGCCTCTACTATATTTTTACATAGAAATAAACCTAAACCCGTACCAGTTTCACCTGAATGAGATTTTGTAATAAACTTTGAAAAAAGGTCATGTTGTATTTCACCATCAATGCCCCTGCCAGAATCCTTCACTTTGATAATTGCCTCATTTTCACCCTTCTCTAAAATGACAGAAATAATTCCTTTTTCAGTGAATTTGATCGAATTTGCAAGCAGATTGTAGATTACCTGATTCAATCTGATTTTATCTACTTCTACAAATATGTTCTTAGGGTGATCTAGAAGTCTCAACTTATTCTGATTTTCTATATTGTAGTCTAGGATCATGTCGTTGATGGTATTTGTGATTAGGTCACCCAAATTGGTCCTCTCTTTGTTCAGCCTTAACATTTGACTTTCTATCTTGGCGGTATCTAAAATATTATTGGTAATTCTCAACAATCTCCTTGCATTCCTTATTGTGATGTCCAGTAATTTCCGTTCTTCAATGTCCTGCACTTTGGATCTAAGAATTCCTGTCAATGTGAGTATGGGTTGGATGGGTGTTCGTAGTTCATGGGCTGCTATATTAATAAAGTCGTCTTTCATCTTGTCAGCTTCTTGAAGCTTTTCAAATTGGTCAAGAATTATCTTTTCTCTCTGCCTCAACATTTTGTTATACTGTATGCTGGAAATCGCTAGTGAAATAACGATAATGAAATAAGCCGAAATTTTCAAGATATGAGGTACATTGTGTGCCGTATCAAAGTTGGAAGCTGAGTAGGTCATTATTATCTGGCCAAAGATGTCGATTATTAACGCACCCAGAATCCCTTTATAGAAAACATCATTTGTTTTGTAAAGCCTCTTTTTGTAAAAGTAAAATAATGCAACCGAAAATAGAATCAATGAAGGTATTTCGTATGGCCTATGTATAGGATTGTCAATCACTATATCAGGAAATATGGTGAAGAAAGAAACACCTACCACACTAATTGCTAAAACGGAGAAAATAAGAGAAAATAAGAGTGTGCTGTCCAGTCTATCGGCAGATTTGTGACTTATAGCCGGTGCTTTTTCTCCCTGTCGATTGTTGTTCCTGTTCAAATCTGCTGATGCTCTGACATCGAAATCTGATGCTGATTGGACATGTGCATATTTAATAACTGCAATGGCTAGCATTGCACCCAAGAAAGTACGACCCGCAAACCAAGTTTGAGGAATAAAGTATTGAAGAAAAGAAGAGTTATTTACAGCGTTGAAAGAAAGTGTTGCGTGCAAAAAATCTATAATAGAAATAGTCAAAAAACCTATTCCTATGAAAAGACTGAACTTTTCATTTAATGAATATGATCTTGTGATACAGTAAACGGCAACGACAGTTGATAACACCACTGCCATAATCTCGAAATAAAAGTGATGAACGTCAGATGTTATCCAAAGTTTAGGATCCAGCGAAAGAATCGCTATAATTGAGAGAATTACAGAGGGTATGATAATGTATTTCATATGATAGGAATTTATGATGGAGAATGACAAATTGACATCATTCAGATATTCGACAGTTGAAGTTAATAAACCTCGCCACTCCCAATTCCGTGTGGCTCGAGTAATAGACAAATTGAATTATTGGATTATCGATAATTCTTTGACTCGTTAGTTTCAATAGTGTTACCATCGGATGAAAGTAATCTCGACAGTTCTCTATCAATACGACTATAAAATTTGCGGCTTCGTTGTGTCACTATCAGATTGAGCATAATCAAAGTAGGTACGAAGCCTATTGCGATACATGCCACCGATTCCAATAATTCCATATGCGTACTATGAACAGTATAAAACATAATACCTTGTGTCAGCAAATGTTCTGATTAGTTTACTTCATGTGATAGGAATAAGGTGTGTTTATGATAAATAAACATCGATGTCTATAGCATTATGACTCCTGAACTGGTGTGGTTTATTCACGAACATTAGAGGCCCTTGAATATCACAATATGCTTTTGACAGTAACCAATGGAAACTACAGATTCAACTACAAAATATTGATAATAAATTAGAGTGAATTTATGAGAATCTACTCACTTACTTTAGGCATGGCATCACCTTTTGCCATTTTTACTTCTGTAATCCACTCGCATTTTATGTTAGCCCTCGAATGGTGCTTCTCGACAGCATCCTTATCTGGCGCATCGAGTAAACAGAAGCAAACATTGGCATCTTTATTGTAGAACAAATTAACGTGGCTAACGCCAAACTCATCCCGTGGCGATCCACAGAGTTCTTTGAGATTTTCTTCCGAGAAAGGGACTTTATGAACGTCAAGAAATATGGGCATGTCCAAACCAAGCCCTAACCTGAATAAATTACTTGCTGTTACCCTGAATAACCTGGCCAGTTATCGATGAAAAAAGAATGATTAGGGTTTTGAATTACTCTGGTTCGAACCTGCGTTAAATCTGATGGGCTCCATGCTTAATCGTGAGGGAAAAAAAGCCGATCTTACACTTGACTTTATATTTCCTTGAATTCAATACAATAGCACGTGACCTCTTAAGTGAGCTCGTCTAGTGAGAATGTAGATGTGGTAAGCGGCGAGCAGCAAGTAGCCAGGCTAACCACAGAAATAATCCCTAAAGTAAGTAGCAAAGTTGACTGCGTATTTCAGTCCCATCAGACCCTAGAAACATTCCTGGACAGCATTATTAATCTCAAGAAGCAATACATTAAGGTTCGACTCGTTACAGAAATAACAAGAGACAATCTTCCATACTACAAAGAGATTACCAAGCATATCGATATCCGCCACCTCGATAATGTGAAAGGTAGTTTCGCAGTATGCGACGGAAGGGAGTATTTGGGATACGTATTTGGAAAACAATCGGAGCGAGTAGAAATGCTACATATTACTATGGAATCTTTCGTTGAGGCTCAACAATATGTCTTCGACGGTTTATGGACAGCAGCTGTTCCTTTCAAGGATAAACTGATGGAAATTGAAGAGCCGCATAAGCGGCAATTTACCGAGAGAATTGCAGAGGCCATTGAAACTCAACGACTGATCAAGAAGATCATAAATTCTGCGACAGAAGAAATACTTCTCCTATTTTCAACAACCAACTCGTTCATGCGTGCAGAACATGATGGTTTACTGGGCCTTCTACGAGAAGCCTCTAATCGAGGTGTCAAAGTTAGGTTACTGGTGCATATTGAAGACGATAATTTGAGAGAAAAACTTCAGGATGAAATGAGAAAAAATTTCGCTTCTCTATCAATTCTATACATGCGCAAGCCATTAGAAAGAACTATTACCACCCTGGTGAGAGACAGACAAGTTTGCTTGTTAATAAAGGTGAACGATGACTCCAAAGAGAGTTCCATAGACGCAACGGTAGATAGCACTTATTCTAATAGTAGCGCAACCATAAATTCTTGTGTGTCCATATTCGAGTCTTTATGGATACAAACCGAATTGGACAGTCAGAAGAGAATCAAGCAAGTTTACTTTCAGCTCTTCAAGGGATTCAAACTTAAGGACGAGACCTATGACCGGCAATGGTCATTTGAGCATGATAATCAACATGAATAGCGCGTAGGAAACGGGATATGTAATAATAGTCATGTGAACGCTGTGGGGATTCATTGGGCAGTATCCTTCGTGTCTAGAGTATAGTGGCTAAGATTAAAACGTGCTGCGGATTTTAGGACGGATTGGCATCGTCCAGAGCTGCCCTATAGATATGTGCCATTTCCGAGTCGTTCATAACCTATTTTTTAATATGATAACTTATCTTCCAAAAACAGTCTTTGTATAGTTAAATCTGTTTTTTATCACGGACCCGCCAAATCTAGCGCTTGAGGATTTTTTTAGCTAAGTCTGAAAAGGCATCTATAAGCTGTTTAACGACTGGCAGAGATGGAGTCCTAGTTTTGGCCAACCCTTCATTGTACTACACACATGTAAGGTATGCCGACTAACGATTTGATAATAAAACAATAGTATGATGATAACTCTACTCTGAGATGAAATTGCCTTAAATTGCTCATGACTCGGCGTCATGAATAGTCAACAAAATCTTGCTCAATAAGCTTAAATGCGTGAAAATTGCAATTATGGCTGTTTTAGCATGGTCCTTAACATAACCAATCCTCGGTCAATTGTCTCGACTAGGGAAATATCATATTAATAATGTGAAATGTTTTGTCTAAAATGAGAAAAACTGCGGATGGATCATCTCGGGATCATCTAGACTTCCTTACCTCTACAGATACCATTGAGACAGACAATGAAATCGAGGTATCTTTTACAAACAATTCTGAGAATTATTGTGTGACTGTTGTGGATATAGTTGGTTCTACATCAATCGTATCTGCTATCAGTAGTTCTGAGAAAACTAGGAAATTTTATTCTATATTTATTAACGCCATGGCCAATATTCTCAGGAAATATGATGCTAGGGTAATCAAAACCGTGGGTGATGGAATAATATCCTTTTTTCCAAAGACAAAGGATACAACTAACACGGGTGCCTTCAAGGATGTTCTTGAATGTTGCTTCTCACAGATAGCAGAATCACCAAATATCAATAAGATGCTTCAAGAAGAAAAATTGCCTAGTATAGATTATAGAATAAGCGCCGATTACGGAAGGGTAGAGATAGCCAAATCTGGAAATTTGGATATTGACGATCTATTTGGTTCAACAGTCAACTTCTGCTCCAAGATAAATTTGAGGGCATCACGGAATGGGATAGTAATAGGAAGTGACCTTTATAGAATTATAAGATCAATGACTCAATTGGAAAAATCCTGCCGATTCGAAGAACTAGATGGATATTATTCTGGCGTTGGACGCTATTCTTACCCCATCTACTCACTTTCAAAAAGGAGTCAGCCTGTTAATGTACGGAATTCATCAACGCAGCAGGAAGATGATTTGGTAAAGAAAAATGCGAAGACTCCAAATATTTTACTGATAGACGATGAATATGACGATCTCTTTGTATTGGAGAAATTCTTGACTCGAGAAGGATTTGGGGTGAAATCATTTTCAAATTCTCGTGAAGCACTGGAACACTTTTCACGAACTAATCCATCATTTTATGATTTAATAATAAGCGATATTAGAATGCCAGAAATTAATGGCCTCGAACTATATCTGAGCCTAAAAGCCATAAAGAACGACGTAAAAGTTCTTTTTGCATCTGCTATTGAACTAGCTGAGGAGATTCTGTCCGTGATGCCAGGAGTAAGACGCGAGCAACTCATCAAGAAACCCGTAGAACAAAAAGTGTTCATCGACTTAGTGAAAAAGGCCATCCGCGAACCTTCATAGCCTAACTAGCGCGGCAGCAAAATATCTGTTTCTCGGGACGGCGTAATCCTAAAACTAAGATAAAGATGAAGAAAACTACGGTGATACTTTTGCTCTTTGTTTTAGTAGTACCTGAATATTAATAAGAATAAAACGATATCGACAATTAATGACAAGGGTCTTCATAGTTATAGGACATGTTGGTGATTGTTCAGAGCCTTATTACGTAGCATCCAACTTGAGTAAGGCCAAGTCCTGGATAAAGCAAAAAGCCAAAGAAGAATCGAAGGAAGATCCACACATGAAATCTTACTACAAGGCAAATCCTTATGCACATTGGAGCGTACAAAAATGGAAAATAGATTCGGATGTAAACAAAATAGTCTTACCAATATCCGACTAGAAATTTTGTTCGATATAATTATGCCGTCTTGATGCTTAAAGAACAAATTTAGCAACTCTCCAAATTCTGCAAGACTTACTAGCAGTGGTAGAAATATTCATGAGGAATATAATTAAGAACATTTGAGGAGACTAGATACGTAAATCTTAATAGTATAATCCCATGGGAAGGAAATTATATGATTGCAAGAAATAGAATTCTCTCAGTAATTCTTATCATTTGTATTATTGCAGGAATGACTTCTTTTATTCGACCTTCATTTGCTCAAAAGGAACAAGTAACGCTAACAGCTCTGTTGGATAATCTCGCTCATCCGGGCAGATGGGATACATTTATTCAACCTGCTCTTCAACAATTGAGGGAAAGGCATCCTGATATTGATATCCAGATAGCATATCAAGAGTCGCCTTACAATCAAACCAGGGACAAGATTTTAGCCGCATTGACCAATCAAACTCCAGTTGATATGGTATCGGTTGATCAGATTTGGCTTGGGGAGTTTGCAGAAAAAGGATTGCTAACTGATCTGACAAATCGGACTGAAAAATGGGGAAGGTCTTCAGATTGGTATCAAGCAAACTGGGATGGTGGAAGCTTCAATAAGAAAATCTATGGAATTTGGGCATGGACTGATGTTAGAGGTATGTGGTATTGGAAGGATCTCCTGAAAAAAGCCGATGTTGATCCTGAATCATTAAGCTCCTGGAGTGGATATTTGAATGGTGCAAAAAAACTTCAGGAAAAACTTAGGGGAAACGGAACAGATGGAATGTACCTTGTAGCCGCTAGTCATTCTCCTGACCTGTGGTATCCTTACCTATGGATGTTAGGAGGACAGATACTCGAGTATGATGATGGCCATCCAACCAAGGGAAGATACTGGTTTCCGGCATATAATAGCTCACAGGGTGTTAGAGCGTTGGAATTTCTCAAAGAGCAAGTAAATGTTGGCATAAAGCCTCAGGTGAATGCACTCCACCAGGCTCAAGACTTTGTTAACAGAAAGTTTGCAGTATCGATAGATGGAT
>JBAWET010000192.1:0-16347 GCA_049591355.1 Nitrososphaeraceae archaeon | reverse complement strand
CGCCATATCTGCTCAATTATAAAAGACAATCCAATTTGGGTAAATTAGGAAAATACAGATAAACAATTTCAAAAAGACTGACAACTTGAGGTTTAGGCAATCTAACTAATTGTGTGTTAAATCAAGATGCCATTTTTCACTTGGAGTGAAATTATTCTTCTTATCTCTAGTTATGATTTATTATCAATCGAGGACGACATGAAATCAATTAAATAGCGAGTAGGAAGGTTAATTCGTGCTAATGAGTGAAGACAACAACAACACTCCAGACGGCGTCCAAATTCAACTCGGCCAGATGAATTTCAATTTCGGTAAGATCCATAGAAACCTACCTGTTGCCACGTTAACGGAGCTGGCCATCCAGAGAAATGAGGGGATCCTTTCGAGTACAGGGGCATTAGCGGTTAATACTGGGAAGTTTACAGGAAGATCTCCTGAAGACAGGTACATCGTGGATGATGACACAACGCATGATCTTGTAAACTGGGGAAAGGTGAATCATCCACTCCTTCCAGAAAAGTTTGAGGGGATATTCAACAGGATGAGACAGCATATATCCGGAAGGGAATTCTTCATATTCGATGGGTTCGTAGGCGCAGATCAAGAAACGAGGTTACCTATCCGGGTTCTTACGGATTCAGTCTGGCATAGCATCTTTGCCACTCAGATATTTATACGACCCAATAGCAGAGAATTACAAAGTCATATTCCTGGGTTTACACTCTTAGCTGTTAACGATTTCTCAGCAATTCCAGAAATAGATGGTACAAGGAGTGGGACGTTCATAATTATTAATTTCACAAAAAAAATGATTCTAATTGGCTCGACTTCCTATGCAGGAGAAATAAAAAAAGCGTTCTTTACTGTTATGAACTTTCTCTTGCCATTGAAGGGAGTATTCCCTATGCATTGCTCGGCAAATGTTGGAGCGAACGGTGACACGGCTTTATTTTTTGGACTATCCGGTACAGGGAAGACGACATTATCTGCCGATGCTCAAAGGGCCCTGGTTGGGGACGATGAGCATGGTTGGTCTGATAAGAAAGTCTTTAATTTCGAAGGTGGATGTTACGCCAAATGTATAAACCTCAGGAAAGAAAATGAACCACAGATCTGGAACGCCATTAAATTTGGAGCCGTAATGGAAAATGTAGTTATTGATGACAATAGTCGAAAACCGGATTTCGATGACAGCAGATTGACAGAAAATACTAGAGTGGCTTACCCGTTGGATTACATTCCTGGCGCCGTCGTTCCAAGTATTGCAAAACACCCTAATGTGATTATATTTTTAACTGCCGATGCTTTTGGAGTCATGCCTCCCATAGCAAAATTGACCAAAGAGGGAGCAATGTACCACTTCATATCGGGTTATACCAGTAAGTTGGCTGGAACTGAAAGAGGGATAACTGAGCCCAAGGAAACATTCTCTCAATGTTTTGGAGCACCCTTTATGCCTTTACACCCGATAGTCTATGCCAGAATGTTAGGCGAAAGGATTTCAACCCACAAGACAATGGTCTATCTCATAAACACCGGCTGGACATCCGGACCTTACGGCATAGGAAAGAGAATGGAACTAAAGTATACTAGAAAAATGGTGTCAGCTGCGATAAACGGTGAGCTAGATACGGTTGGTTATAAGCACGATGATATTTTCAACCTAGACATTCCCGTGTTTTGCCTGGATGTCCCGTCAGAAATATTGGATCCGAGCTCAACTTGGTCCGACAAACGAGATTACGTGGTAGCCGCAAAACGATTGGCCGGGCTATTTGTCAGAAACTTTGAAAGGTTTGGTGACACTGTAGCTGATTTGGCCAAATCCGGACCAACTGTATAAGAAAAGGTAGCCCGGAGCAGATTCGAACTGCTGTCTCCAGGTTTCTATTCTCTGTTGAGATCCAGAGCCTGAAATCCATAGCCCTCACTGGAGATTGGCCACTAGATTCGGCACCTGCACACAGTGCTAGGTTCGACCGGGCTAATCACGAGCTACACCAAAAGTTGATGAGTGGGTTATTTGTTTTTACCGATTTCTTTGATTAGCATTAATATTCTATCCACTGAAGAATCCGGCTATGTATTCCTCACAATAGATGCCTCCTCAATGGAACCCTAATGGAATTTCAAATATTCTAAGGACCCCAAGTCTGTTGATCCAGGCCTTGAGATAAATAATGCAAGATAGTAATGTAACAACTCTGGAGGATTGCTACACAGAGAGACAATTCTAATCCACTAGAGTTCTCCAAATCCTCCGCGCTCAAATTAGTTAACCGAAGTCTGGTCCAAAAGTTCTTCTTGCCAAAATATTTCACTCCATTTTAACTGATGAAAGAAGGTCGTAGTTGGTCTGTATTATAGTAGCGCGATTTAGTAGTCAAGCCATCCATTATTGAAAAGCATTATTCTGCTAAAAATTGTAAGACATTTATTAAATGGAATTTGTAAATTCATAAGGATAAATGTTATAGTATGGTAGTCGAAATTGGTCCCTTTTTACAGGATTTCACGATAATTATGATCGTCGCGTCGGTAATGGCAATGGTTTCATACAAACTCAAGCAACCCATGGTAATAGGATATATCATCGCTGGTATGATAATAGGACCTTTTACTCCACCTTTCAGCTTAATCCGTAATTTTGATGTCTTGAATTTGTTCGCCGAGATAGGAGTTATTTTGCTTTTGTTTGTTGTAGGCATGGAGTTTCCAATAGAAAAATTAAGAAAAATTGGCAAGCGGGCATTTGTCATAGCCTCAAGCGAGGCGTTGGGTACATTCACCATAGGATTCTTGGTAAGTCAAGCATTGAATTACTCGCTATCTAACAGCCTCTTCTTGGCTTTGGCCATTTCAGTAACAAGCACGGTGATTGTAATGCGCATACTAGAAGAGCTAGCTATGATAAAAGGAGAAGCGTCGGTCATAATTCTGGGCGTTGCCGTAATCGAGGACATTATAATCATATCTATGCTGGCCATATTGCAGTCAGTTTCTTCAAGTGGTCAATTGTCTGGAATAGAACTAGTTACTTCAGTTGGTACAGTTTTAGCATTTATCGGAGGCGCTTTATTTATAGGTTCGAAGGCAGTACCAAGGTTTGTAAATCTTATTGGGAAAACCAATCAACATGATGTTCTCATAGTGGCGATTCTTGGAGTTGCATTTGGTCTCTCATTTATTGCATTTGAAATTGGTATATCTGTAGCCACAGGAGCCTTCTTTGCAGGCGTCTTAATAGCAGAATCAAAGGCGCATTCTGTTACCAGAGTATTAACTACTCCAATTAAAGACATGTTTGGTGCAGTATTCTTTGTCTCTGTCGGGGCTTTGATGGACATTACACAATTGCCACTCTTTATAGTACCGGCCATTATACTGATTTTGGTATCGATAGGCGCAAAATTCTTTACTGTATATTTGGCCGCTAGGTCGCAAGGGTATAAAACCCAAACAGCATTTAGAGCTGCCTTTGGCCTTTCTTCTTCAGGAGGAGAACTAGCTCTAGTTGTTGCTAAAGGTGGAACGGATGTGGGGGCCACAAGCTCATTCGTGTTACCAATGGTTGGAGCAATGACAATTATTACGACATTCATTACGCCGTATTTAATAAAGATGGGGTGGAAATTTGCTGACTATGCCTCTACTCCAGATAGAAGATTTTCTATTCGCCTCTGGAGAAGGAAGAAGTAATCTAATAGTTAGCCGCTAAATATGAATTGAATACATGTTTAAAATTCAACTGTCGACAATATCATCTACAGTTTCTTCCTCGCCACTAGGTCTATGTCCTTCTAGTTGTTCCAAACATATGGTAAAACCAACATGTGCACATTCATCGGATTTACAGTAATTGCAGTACGGTATACCACCAGTAAATTTAACATCGACTTCCTTAGATAAGGATGTATCATAAAGCACTGTATTCACATCATTGACGAATTTTATTAGGATTATTGGATTATCAGAAGTAAGAGACTTCCTATCAGACGAACTCATCCAATGCATGAACGCTTCGGTCCCATCATCTATTGTCTCGCACCTGTGAACATGGCTATTGCTGTCAGGAGGATCACTTAGGTTTGGGTTATTCTCTTCAACTGAGCTATCATGATTTTCTTTCAAATGATTTGCCTTTCTATTGGGTATGGTAAGTAGCTAACTAGGGGAGTGCATAGCATATTTTAACATACCGTCGAATTCGTGTCACATAATGATTTGATCAAACGCTTTAGAATAATTCCATATATGACAAAATTCTAAAGGATAGCGTTGAATCTCTAAATGATTTTATTTTTCTAAGGAATTATTGAAAAATTTGAGATATTGTAGTACTATATAAATGGTGGCAAGTAAGATTTTGTCAAGACCTTAGGCGATGAGTTTGCCCGTTAACTCAGGGTAACGTTGTTGATATCTGACAGGTGATGAAATACACATGCCCATCAGATATCAATAACGAAGGTTATCGGTTATTTCCCCGAAAATCTTGATGGTTGTTTATATGCCCTTAATCGTTTTTACCGTTTCGTGTTTATTTCCTTGATGACCTGACCGTATTCTAAATGGGCTCTTTTCCTCATATATGGAATAAGTCTATAATGAATAGAGTAGATTTCCTTCTCTCTTACCACTATGCCCTTCACTAAAAGTGATACAAACCCTCCTGCCACTCTAGAGGGTGTGATTCTATGCAGGCGACAATAATGATCCCGCCTTTCCTGATACTCCTTCAGAGTAAAAAAAGATCGGTTCAGACCCAATATCAATGGCCAAATTACGTTTTCCCACACCATTCTTCGATTTTCCGTAGATGATGCATGCTTTCCCTTTATCCGTGGGTTTAACTGCCTATCTGTATTGCTACTGAACTGAGCCGCCAATTCGGAGTGACCTTCAAAATTATGTGGGACTTCAGGCACATTTAAACTTGGGTTTTGACTTCTATTTCGCTAATATTGAAAGATGATATTAATGGAGTGAGGGAAGCAATTAACAATTTAAGAAAAAATTGGAAGATAGAACAGTGTATATATGATCTTCATATCGGAATGAGAAATGACGTCCTAGATGTTCCCCTTACAATTGATAATGTTGTATTTCATATCCCGAAATTACTAAATGATGATTTGTTTGTCCTCTGGGGGTGCTTATGGCCGGATTGTCATAATTGTTGTGATCGTCAGGGAAGACTGCCCCTTACTAAAGATGACCTTGTGACTATATCACAAAAATTAGGTTACGCTACACGCAGCAACTTTTTGAAAAACGAAACAAGAATATCTAGTTGGCAAGAAATTGGGAATAATGGTAACGTGATCACAACGCTAAGTATGATTTCACTTAAAAGAAAACTGAATGAAGCTGACGCCGAAGATGGGGTCCCCGTCTCGTGCAGATTCCTAGACGAGCAAGGAAGCTGTAAGTTACATCCAGAAAAACCTGGGGTGTGCTCGCTCTATCCATTCGCATCATGGACGGAAGTAAGTTCGGAAGGAAGACCAGTCATTCATGCCTCATTTCAATTAACAGGGGATTGTCCAGGATTTTATACAGACAAGTCAGTGGATCCGATGATGAAGGTCCTAAGCGAATATTCACAAAAAATTTTTGATTACAATATGGCTGTTAATAGAACAACAAGGGAAAAGTTCGGATTCATTAACATAGTACAGAATCTTTGATGTTTCAATATCTTAATTGTAATGCATCGATATTTCGTAATGGCTTGATCTCAAAGACTCAAATTTCTGCAATCAGTTGCACTGCTACTTACAAAAAACTATTTTCTTCATTTTCTCATAAATGTCTTCGACAGGATCGATTAAGGGATAATAAAAAAATAAGTCAAACAAATGGTGGACCAGCCATCATTAGTAGACTATCTTTAGCTATTTTCCTTTTGACTTATCATATCTAGCAGACACATCGTCCCAGTTTATAACATTCCACCATGCGGAAATGTAATCAGGTCTTTTATTCTGATATTTTAGATAATAGGCGTGTTCCCATACGTCACATCCGAGAAGAGGGATCAACCCTTCGGTACGTGGACTTGTTTGATTTGGCATTGCTTTGTATTCAACTTTATTGGTAGATGGATTATAGACAAGCCATCCCCAACCGCTACCTTGGATCACTGCAGTTGTAGAAGAAAATTTCTCTTTAAAGTCTGAAAAACTTCCAAAAGATGTTTTAATTGCATCTGTTATAGTCCCGGTTGGTTCACCTCCACCGTTCGATTTCATGTTGTTCCAAAATATTCGGTGATTATCAAAACCTCCACCATTAAAATTGACAGCACTTCTTTGTTCAGCAGAAACCTTGTCAATAGATGATAATATTTCTACTATGTCTTTTTCTTGAATTTCAGGAGGACATTTTTCGAGTGCCGCATTGAGTTTGTCCGTGTAAGCTTGATGATGTTTCGTGTGGTGTATTTCCATTGTTTTTGCATCAATATGCGGTTCTAATGCATCATATGGATACGGAACCGCGGGTAGCTCATACTTTTTCATGCATTGTTCTAATCTTCGAAATTATTAATTCTTGCGCTACCTGATCTTGGTTTATGACGAACTACGCTTATCTGTCTGAAGGTTTCCCCCTTTAGTTGGGTTCTAAACCCCCTAGAAACGTTTTTATTTAAAACTGGTCACTTTGACACTGCAAGATTTATGGTTATAAACAAGGATCTACTCCAGACAAGGAAGAAAGTATCTCGTACACGACCAAAATTTGTACGACAAGAAAGCTGGAGATATGATCGTTTAGCACCCAATTGGAGGAAGCCTAAGGGCAAGGATAACAAGATGAGGCTTCAAGTGTCAGGCGTCCCTCGATTGGTTAAGATAGGTTACAGAGGCCCACGATCTGCCAGAGGATTACACCCCTCGGGCTATATCGAAGTCATGGTCTTTAACAAGAATGACTTGGCAAAAATCGATCCTGGCAAAGACGCGGTTCGAATTGGTCGTACCGTTGGAAGAAGAAAAAGAGAAGAAATAATGGCGGAAGCCTTCAGAATGAAGCTAAAGGTTTTGAACCCACGTAAGGCAAAAGGAGAACAAATTAAGCCTGAAGTAGAACCGACTACTAAACTAGAAAGCGAACTAAACGAGGAGAGCTCCTGATGGTCGTAAATCTAAGAAAAAAAAGAGAGTTAATTGCTCGTATACTGGGTCTAGGACTCAATAGAGTTAGATTCGAACCTGACAAGCTGGAGGATGTCGGTGACGCGATAACGCGGGAAGATATGCGCTCATTGATAAAGAATCGTACCGTATGGACAGTTAAAGAAAAAGGAACGTCGAGGGCGAGAGCTGAAGCGAAACGAAAAACACGACATAAGCGTGGCCTGGCTTCAGGTTCTAAGAAGGGCAAGAAAACTGCTAGAACTGGTAAAAAAGAAGTCTATGTAGCTAAAGTTAGATCTTTAAGACGCCATCTCAGGGTGTTAAAGGATCGGAATGATATCAGTAGGGAAGTGTATTGGGTTATGTACAAAAAGATTAAGGGTGGTCAGGTTCGCTCTTCTACTCACTTGAGAGAACTAGCAAAGCAAGCGAGATCCCATAGCTCAACTACCTAATAATTTTTAATTCCGCTCGTCTCGAATTCTATTATGCGGCTACCGCTGCTATTCACGCCCTCATTTTCTATTAATTTCACTAAGTACAAGTAATCAATTTTGTCAAGGTCTTTCACAATTGAGTGGTTACATTCATTATTTTATGCGTCTATAACTTGACAAGTTCAAGTCCTGTTTTATCTATGAGCGGCAAGAGTCTATGCTTTTCACCACCCATTCCCTTAGCATCTATTACAACACATGAAACATCTTCAATACTCCGAGATATCATTTGTTTAAGCATTGATTCCTCGACGAACGGCAGATTGTGTCTTGCGGCTACCGAGCCTAGACCGTATTCTGATTCTAAAAGAAGTTTATTAAATTTGGTTGGATAGTGTGTTCCACCCAGGCCTATCGCTACTTTTTTACAATAACTGGGTTTTGTGGATACCACCCTCAGGAAGGCCGTACATACGGTTTGAGCCGCCGTTTTATCTGTCCATTGTTTTTCCGTCGAGCCAATTTCTATGAAAAGCGTGGGTTTGTTTGATGAAGTTGGACCATGATGACTCGCTTCAATGGTGATATCATAGTTAGGAACTTGATTTTTCATGGAGTTCAATTCTATAAGATATTGTTTCTGGATCCATGGATAACATCTGCCCATCTCCTTAGATCGGCCACCGTATAAATTTTCACCAAAATTCCCTGTTGTGTGGCAAGTCAATGTAGGTATATTGCTGGCCGATCTATGTTGAGAAATAAAAATGAAACAATCCGAATCAGGATAGATTTCGTCCAGTCCATCTGCATATAGCAATGATTTTGTAGTTAAATGCAATTGTACATTAGGATAATCCTTCGAATAAAAGGTGGACTTATCCAACTTTGCAAAATAATGTAAATTGATAAGAGTATCTATGACAGTAGAGCTTGCTATATCAGAAGTTGAGCATACTAGAGTATAGAATGGCATAAATGCAATTTATTTGCCTCCTCCGTATTTAAATTCATGATTCATGACGCCAACAGGATTGACAAGTAATAGTTGAGCTATTGATCCAATCTAGAGTCATTGAGGCTACCGAAGGATTAAAGCCTCAGTTTCCAAATAAACTTGCAAAATATTTAAATTCCGCTGTGACGCTTAATTCGGATTTTATATTTTGGGACATTAGCACCAGAATATTTAATCTATTGTAATTGCATAAGAATTGCAAATCGCGCATAGGCAATTTCCTATAGGCTGGATCACAACAAAAAAGGAAATTTTAGAATTCATCAGTTCTGTAACAAAGCCTTGGAGTACCATAAAAAAATCAGTAGTAACAAACGTAACGACTTCCATTTAGACCACAAGGAAAAGCTTCGGATTAGTACTTCATAATCTTATTAAAAAACAAGTTGGACTGAAACGAGATGTAAAGAAAGTAACTATATTCATTAACAGATTCGATCAAAAATAAATTTAGTCGAAATCTAAAATGCCGTTCACACAATTTTTTTCAGATCTGTGTTATCTTAAAAGTATCATGTTAACAGATTCAAAGCTAAATCTAACTTTTATGCAATATGTTCATTCCAAGTAAAGGGCAGGCTTAAATGGCCTTGCAAATCTGGACTTGTCTTTTGGATCGTACCTGTCATCCTGATCTTCAGAAACTATATCGATGGTAGTTTCCTCAAAACCTATTTGCTCCATAATCAATGTTAGCGCATCCCTCAATGGTATTCCTTCATCAAAAGATTCAAGTCCTAATTTTCGTTTTCTTACTTCGGTCGAATAGGAAAGTATGTCCGCAATGATCTTCTTAATCAACCCGGGATCAGTTTTAGCAATATCGCTTACCTCATTATCGTTGACCAATACTTTCATCAAATCGCCAAAATTAACCTGTGATTCTAGTTGCATCGCGCTTAGGATCTTCTTGTAAAGTGTCCACTTGTGTTTTGATGCAGTATAGATTAAAATTCTCTTGGGGACAATTTTTGTCACTTTTGTAATTTTTTGAATATC
Organism: Nitrososphaeraceae archaeon; assembly: GCA_049591355.1. GTDB lineage: Archaea > Thermoproteota > Nitrososphaeria > Nitrososphaerales > Nitrososphaeraceae > TA-21. The sequence continues at coordinate 6,751 of JBAWET010000192.1, read as the reverse complement.
AAGTATCGTATTTTCAATGAGATCTTCATTTTCTTCGAGTGTTGCATCAATCTTTGCGTTGTCTACCTGGGGCCAGGCAATAGAAGTTATAAAACCTTTACTATCGAATACCTCCCAAATCTCTTCACTGATGAATGGAGCAAAAGGTGCAAGTAATCTGACTCGAATACTCAAAAATTCGTCAAAAGCCTTACTCTTTAACGGATCCCTTTTCTTTGCCTTTTTTCTTTTCTTGTACCATTGTAGATCCCTATCCATAAAATATAATACAATTTGTAATGATTCTCTGACTCGCAATCTTTCAAGAGACCGAGTTGTTTCAGAAATAGCATGTTGCAATCTGCTTAGCAGCCATTTCTCTTCCAATTCCATTTGAAACATACCCTCTTTGATCCCACTGGTCATAGTATCTCGAAGTGTTGTTGCACGGTCTAGCGTGGTTTTGTATATCTCATGTAACTTGCTTCTAATTCCCTTGACTAAATCAAAAGAAAAATCTGCATCTTGAAGAAGCTCTGAGGTGCTTAGCATAGCAAGACGAATAGCATCAGCTCCGTATTCTTTAACAGCTGTTCGAAGAGGTATTATATTTCCTAACGATTTAGACATTTTTTTACCTTGCATAAGCACAGATCCGTTTATTACAATTTGCTTTGGCCAAAACTCTTTTCCAAAAATAGCAACGTGATTGAAGATAAAAAATGAAAGATGATTGGGTACTAGATCCCGACCAGAATGTCTGGAATCTACCGGATAGAAATATAGGAAATCATTTCTAATTTTATTTAGGACATTCGGAGAAATTCTTGATAGCTTTGCGATTTCCTCAGGATCGCCTTTTCCCAACAAAACATAATCGAAAAATTCATCACTAAGATTATCCGAATGCATCAACGATTCAGAATTAGTATCATCCTTAACATTAGTAAGATATTTGGATATTAAGTAGTATATCATATAAATCACAGAATCGGAAAGACTTTCTACTATCCAGTCAGGATCCCAGGGCACCTTTGTCCCAAGGCCTATCTTTCTTGCACAAGCTCGCTCTTTAAGCCAGTCGATTACATTATTGAATTCCAGTCTAATTTCTTCAGGTATTACGTCCATTGAATTAATACATTCGTGTGCCAATTTCTTCCATGCTTCGTTTCCATAGTCGAGAAACCACTGATCTGTTAATAATTTGACCACGCAGGTAGTTCCACATCTACATCTTACTGTTTTGTTTTCAAGTTCATACATCATACTGATCAAGCCTTTACTAGACATGTCCTCTCTTACTCTTAACCGCGCTTCCTTTACCGAGAGTCCGTTATAGCGACCAGTAATTGGCAAAAGAACCCCACTATAAAATTCATCACCATATAACTTGTTGGTCGCTTCCTCGAGCTTTGGATCTTGTTGATCCTTGATAGCATATTCCTTTGTTATAATCTCTGCTGGCGTAACATTTGAATTCCCTTGATAGTTATCGCTTTGTATTATCTTTATTGGAGATACAGTGAAATCCATGTGATATTTGCCTTGTAAGTCAACTCTCTTCTTCAAGTCTTCTATAGCCTGATAATCATAAGGAGCGTGACCTGGAACCGACATCACAACGCCGGTACCGTTGTCAGGATCGACAAATGAAGCAGGATATACCGGAATGCCGACGTCTACAAAACTATGTTTAGCTAACTTGCCCACAAGCTCGCTTCCTTTTATTTTAGTCGTTATCTTGACATTGTGATCTAAAAATTCCAATTTCTTCGCTGCTTCTTGAGTTACAATCCATTTCTCGTCATCAATAATTATCTTAACATAATCTATATCTGGATTTATCCAAAGGTTTGTTACTCCAAAGATGGTTTCTGGTCTTAATGTAGCAGTCGGAAGGATATATCCATCATCAGTACTAAATTTGATTAATGTGTATTCGAGAAAGTCTGGCTCTACGTCGCCCATCGTGTCGTGTTGACTAACTGGATTATGATCCTTAGGACACCAGCCTACAGGATGCGATCCTTGTACAACAAGACCCTTTTTGCGAAGTAGTCGAAATTGCCAAGAAATGAATTTAGAATACCCTTTATCTATTGTCGTAAATTCTCTTCGCCAATCAATGGAATAACCCATCTCCTTCATGCCTAGTTTTATTTCCTTGTGAAAAAAACTAGCAATTTCTACTGGAATTACAAAAGTAGATATCACTTCATCAGACAAATCATAAATTGTGCGGAATGTGTTAAGCAATTCCATGTCTTTTCCAAGAACTCTCTGAGACATTGAAATAATTGGAGTTCCTGTATAGTGGAATGCCATTGGAAACAATACATTATATCCTTTCATTCTCATGTACCGAGCATGAACGTCAGCTAACGTGTAGGTTCTTCCATGACCTACATGCTGTGGTGAATTAGGATACGGGTAGGCTACAGTTATGAAATACTTCTGTTTCTTTGAATTTAATTCGGTTTCGAATATTTTGCCCCCCTCCCATCGCCCTCGCCATTTTTCCTCTATCGAGTTCCAATCAAGATCCTTTGCGTCTTGATGTAATTTGTGTGACATTCTGATCACCTATCTTTTTTGTCATTTTTGGAAGACGCGTTAATTATAGTGTCTTCTATGTTCTTCAAACACTTATCAATACTATCAACTAGCTTCCCTCCTCCTTGTCCAAACCTGTCATTTCCTCCACCCGATCCACCAAGCTGAGCCGAAATTTCTTTGGCAATTCGTCCTGCGCCTATTGTTTTCTGTGCTTGGGATCCAACGAAGACGATTACTCTTATTCCATTCTTATTCATAACGAGAGCAATAAAGATAAGTAAAGGATCTGCTTCAATGCTTCTTTCTCCAACTGCAATAAAATATTCTTCTCCCAAAATATCATCTTGAGTACTGTATAATCTAATCCCTGTTGACAGATTCTTCGCGTTATGTGCAATATTGTCTGCAATTATGTTGGAAGTTTTTTTCAACAATGCTCTAAATCTTCTTTTTGTCGCGTCCGAATCTTCAATAACCTTTTCAAGAGACTCCGTCACTTTTTCTTTACTTGAGCCAAGAACATTAGCAATCTTATTTAGATAGGTCTCTTGGGTCTGAATAAATCTTATTGCACTATCTCCGACTACAAATTCGAGTCTTATCACTCCATCTTGGATCCTTTCTGATTTCACTATTTTTATGAGTCCGATCTCCCCCGTCTTGCCTACGTGAGTTCCTCCACATGCTTCGATATCCCATCCCTCTATGTTTACAATTCTAACATTACTGGATGGTACTACTCCACCTTGGTAAATCCTGAAAGTGTACTTTTGTTCGGCTTCCCCTCTCTCATAAATCTTTATCGTAAGAGGAAGATTTTTCCTAACCACGTCGTTAGCCGTCTTCTCAATACGCTCGATTTCTTCCCTAGTCAATGCGGAGTGGTGAGTTATGTCCAGTCGCGCATAATTTTCATCCTTGAAAGCAGAATTTTGCCATACCCATGAACCTAAATTATTTCTTGCAGAACTATTCAGGATATGAGTTGCACTGTGGTGTTTGGTTATTGAATTTCTCCTACGATCGTTTACAGTTGCTCGAACTTGTCTGCCTTCGACAAAAATTTCTTTATTGTGGGGGAAGTCAATTTTGTGAATAACGACATCGATATGCTTTACTACGTCAGTCACTTTTACTCCTTCTATCTCTCCACCATCGGGCTCTTGTCCACCACCTCTTGGATAGAACGCCGTCTGATCCAGAATAACGTAACGATTGTCTACAACTTTGAGGACCCGAGCATTAAATTCGCGTATTGATTCATCTTCATAATACAAGAGTTTTGTTGGTTGTACTTTGTCAACAAGCTCGAACGCTTTAAATTCTTGCACTGTTTTTTGGGAATTGTGTAGCTCGGATAATTTGGTATAAAATGCTGATGGGATGCTATCTATTGTACCCATTTCCATCAAGAAATCGGGTGTTATTCCGTCAGACTCATACATTCTGATCAGATCTTCGACAGTAATAGTTTTGTTACTCTTTATCAGTGACTTCGCAATAGAGTCCATTCGTTCACGTGAACCAACGTACCTGCTTGACTCTATCTGAAGAATTGTTCTAACGTCATCTTGATGTTCTTGAAGTTCTGGGTACATCGACTTTAAATATTCAATATGCATGTCTGCAACATCCTCCAGCGTAATATTCCACCCTAGACGATCGAGGATGGAAAGTGCTCTCCTGAGTATGACTCTCAAGTTATATCCTCCTCCAACATTGGAGGGCAAGGATCCATCAGAAATTGCGAATAGAAGAGTCCTGGTATGATCTGCCACAGTGTAAATGGCTTCGTAGGGCGAAACTATTTTCGACAGTTCCTCGGTAGATATCTTCAGTTCCTTTGCCAGGATATTCTTAAGAGATTTTATATCGAATTCATAATCAATATATTTAGATGAAAGGCTCCCGAAATATTTTGACAGAAATTTTGAATTCTCTTCTATTCCTACCGACTCAATTAGTTTTTTTATGACATTCCCAAAATTACATTCATAACTGGTTGGAGTTCCCATAGTGATCCATGAGAGTCGTTCAAGGCCCGCCCCCATGTCTATTATTTTGTTATTCATAGCGTGATAGTTGCCTTCGCTTCCTTCAAATTCTGTAAAAACTGCGTTTCCCAATTCAAGTCCACGTACATAGTACTCTAAAGAACACCCGAAGGCACCCGCTCCCATCCATACATCTTCCACAAAAGTAATTTCATCTGCATTGATTCCGAGTTTATTCGTGAGCATTCCATAGTCAAGCTCAATGCACCTATCCTTCCAATATCCTCCAGGAGCATCAGCATCACAAGTTTGTCCTATCATACAAAAACCAGTGTAATGTCTACCTGTGAGGCCGACATTTCCTATATCGTTGAATCTTAAACATATCTGTGGAACAACTAGGGGATTGGCGGGCAATTCAAAAACAACTTTTCCTCTCATCACTCTCTGAAAATCAACTATGGAGGCAATAGTAAAGTAGAGATCATCGCGCCATCGGCAAACAACAGGGTACCTTCGAGTTATTGTGTGATTGTTGTCACTAAAGTACTCTTTGATTTCATTCCAAGCAGTAATAAAATCCAGCCTCTTTGAAGTAGGTGGATTGCCAATGAAGCTGTAGTTCTCATGATCAGGACAAAATCTTCTGTCGTTAATTGACCAGAAAAATTTTCGACAGATGGTACAATTCTGTCTTTTGAAACCATTCCTATCAAATAGGGAAACTCTATAATATTTGTCAGAGTTTGAAGAAAAGAGATTAGTTAGATCTTGCTTTTGCAATCATAGACACCCACTGAGGCAGATTATTAATGCCTTTGTAATCCATTACCGCTAAAAGTGAATTTGATGATCATTATCCCTTTGGCATCTTGCCTAAACTTTACTTTGCAAGAGACTGTTCTATGAACTTTTGGTATGTTTCCTTCGGAGCAGCTCCAATCGTGCGTGCAACTTCATTGCCATCTCTAAACAGTATTAGTGAGGGTATCGATTGAATTCCGTATTTGGCTGCTATTTCTCGATTTTCATCGACATTTAATTTAGCAAATTTGACCTTCCCTGTCATTGTTTTAGCTAGTTGTTCGATTGCAGGACCAACCATTCTGCAAGGCCCGCACCATTCAGCCCAAAAATCTACAAACACGGGCAATTCTGATTTTAGAACTTCACTATCCCAAGATTTGTCTGTAACATGAACCAAGCTGTTATCATTCATATTTCTTCAATAGTTGGGTTCATCATTAATCCTATTTTAACTTCACTTTCAATTGAATGGTTTTCCTAAGTCCACACCAAATTGATTCTTGTCAATAAGATTATTCACATTTACGTCTCCTTCTTTAACTCTTATGGTATCGATGAATGTAGCGATGTCGTCATTACTAGGTGTATATTCGGTTTTAACTTCTAACTTGTAAGTGCCCGTTGGCACATCGAGCATCCAGGTATTTCCCCCTTCTGACCGGAGGTAAACAGGAACATCATTCTTGTCGTACAAGATTACTTCAGTAGATGAGATAGTAAAATCTGGATTATTGGATGCTAAAGTTATAGGGAATCCATTTTGTAAAGTTATGGAGGGACGTTTAGGATAGCTTGGTGCAGATTTAACAACTTGGTCACCGGTGTTACTATAAGATTTAAGTATCATTTCATGCTGGAGTCCTGTTTCATTCTGCTTAATTAGGGCCGTTAATGTATCGGGGTCAGGTACTGGATTTCCAACAGTCCCATCTGAGGGACTTTGAATTTCAGGCAAGGTTAGTTCATTGTTTTTGGGGATCTCCCTAATTGGATCTGAAAGTTCTGTTGCTGTCTCATTCGACCTATTCTTTACTGTTACATCGATTCTCTTGCTACCCTTTTCTCCATCCTGGTCAGTTACAGTTAACTTGAATTTCAGAGTAGTATCTCCGTTAACCTGCGGTGCAACAAATTCTATAATCGCCGCATCAGGATTGACGATGGTTACGAGTGGTCCGCTTAGTTGTTCCCAAGTATAACTGAGAGAATCATTATTTGGGTCGGTACTATTTGAACCATCCAAAGTTACTGTAGTACCTTGTTCAACCTCTTGGTTGCTTTCAGTTTCAGCTACCGGAGCTTGATTAGCAGATTTAACATCCATAGTTACGGTAGCAATATTGCTATCAGTTCCCTTATCATCGGTTGCTTTGAAAGTAAAGCTGTCCTGTCCTACGTAGTCTTTGCTTGGC
>JBAWET010000191.1:0-3920 GCA_049591355.1 Nitrososphaeraceae archaeon | reverse complement strand
GAGTTTCGTCTTTAGGATGATTGCAGTGGTGACGAGGGTATTCCTTGAACTACTTGAATAGCTGGAAATATATTCAATCTTGTAACTATTCCAGAATCTATGAATTTTTTATCGGGTTTGGTGGGATGCGATACACTAGTGTAATCCCCCCTAATCATAATAATACTGTAAATTCTTAATTATCCAAAAGCCGCACTGGTCCCCCGAATGTTGTCAAAGCAAGAAAGGGAAGACGATAGTTCGGGCCTTTTTACTTCAATGATGATGCCTTTGGAACTGATGTGAATTGAACAACGACACTTATTGAATGACTCTGAATGATTAAAGGTTAAATATATCTATTGTAGCATTTTTAGCACGAAAGAGATTTGATTTTTTTTCATTTCGGAGTTTTAATTCTCATCATTGGTACTCTTATCGGTCTTCAAAAGTTTGGGTATGGTCAAAACATTACAAATGAAGGATCAAATATAGTTGATATACGTTTACAGAATGTTACAATATGGCCCAATATCCCCTCGAATGTAAAGACTGATTTTAATCCCAATGCTACCTCTCCAGAGATTCAAAGCAGCGCATTCATTCACCCCCTTGCAGTAGTTATCGGTGATTGCTATATCGGTAAGTTGGTTCTTGTGGCTGCTTCTTCTGTTTGTAGAGGTGATGAAGCTACTCCAATTCACATAGGTGATATCTTAAATATGCAGGACGGCGTGGTCTTTCAGTCCTCAGTTATGTGAAAATTGCTTTTTCATGTTGCTCGGTCATCTACCTCTCATAATTGTGACCAGATTGATCACTGGATACTGAGCTCACAGTCATAAATGGTATAAAACTTTTAAGTAGGCTTGAGTTGAGACAACCATTGAAAAATTCTATCTCATACTTGATTATGATTAGTCTTTCAATCATGCTGATGTGTCTATTCTACACGCAACAAGTGTTTTCATTAGAGCAAAATAATTCCTTTTTTGAAGAACAGAATCGGAATGTCGCATTGAGCCTTAGTGCTCAAAACACTACAAGTAATGGATCAAATATAGTTGATATACGCTTGCAGAATGTTACAACATGGCCCAATATCCACTCGAATGTAAAGACTGATTTCAATCCCAATGTTACTTATCCACAGATTCAAAGTAGCGCATTCATTCACCCCTTTGCTGTAGTTATCGGTGATTGCTATATCGGTAAGTTGGTTCTTGTATCTCCTACTGCCGTTTGTAGAGGTGATGAAGGTACGCCAATCCATGTAGGCGATAGCTCAAATATGCAGGATGGAGTTGTACTTCATGCATTGGAAACTACTGATCACGGAAAGAATATTGACAGCAGAAGATTTTCTTCCAATGGTGATAGACTGTTAGGAAATGATTCACGCTTTAGCCAAGGTTATGCAATCTTTGTCGGTGATCGGGTTAGTCTCGCTCACGATTCCATGGTACATGGGCCTGCATGGATAGGAAATGACACTTTCATTGGATTTAAGAGTGTGGTATTTAACGCTAGAGTTGGTAACAATGTCGCTATCGGGATTGGAAGCATAATAACTGGAGGAGTTCATATAGACGATGATAGATATGTTCCACCGGGCAGCGTCATTACAACTCAAGAACAAGCAGACTTACTGCCACCGAGAGTCGGTAGTGAATATGAGACCCTAAACAAAGCGGTAATTCAAGTCAATGAACGCTTAGCCGAAGGTCTACTAGCAAAAGCGTATGACAGTCAACTAACAAATCTGATCAAACAAAGAGAGACACTAATGGAAGAAAGTATGCTGGCTATTGATAACGCCAACATTAACAGTACAGCTACAAAGTAATATAACCACCATAGTGCACAATTGTTACAGTAACGAAATTGAGTATAATAAAGTACTGAAAAAAGGAAAGGTACAGGGTCTAGAATATCAGCCTTCAAAACTAACACCATCGTAGTCACCGTCGAATCCATGTGGATCAGATCCCGAAACTGTAAATCTCTTTTGTGAAATGTCAGGACAGGACAAGTCAAATCCGACGGTGGAGAAGGAACTGGATGAACAGAATATATTGGAAACAGGTAACGGTAACAGTACAAGTATCAGGTAAGTAAATCACTTCATTACCTACTGATCCTATCCAACTAAAGGAAAAAACCTAGAAGTGGAGCATCAATTGTTCTTACTATTATTATTTTGTTGACATTTTAACAGCCACGATAGGATAGAGTGGCTTGCTAAATACAACGGTACCTCCAAATGTCTTGCTACCATCATCTTATTCTGACTGCTGGTTGCTCATTGGCCCCTACGGCAGCAGCTCTTTGCCAGCGGAATACGGCTACATGATTTCCGTGTGCATCTATTCTAAAATCTTCTGAAGCAGTTTGTGTTGAATTGCTTAAGTTAACTACCGAATTAAATGACCTTCCATTGTCGTGTGAGGAAAATATTTTTTGCGTTGATATGCTATTAGCAGCAGCCTCTGATCCAATGTTGTTTGAACAATACCACTTATTGACTGAGCAAATTCCATATTAAAGACGACAACTTACCCTTCTGATTCAATGCAAGGTTAGTAATATCAACATCAGCAACACCAGTATTGCATAGTACTACGATACCTCTATTAGTAGCAGGATTGAAACCCATAAAGGCATTGTAACCACCAATAGTCCCGCCATTATGCCAGATGATTTCGTTACCAAGGTTGGTAGTTATGAGCCATCCTAAACCAATATAAAGTTCAATATCACCATTCTTGCCTGATACTGCAATATTATTTGGTATTAAAAAGCCGGTGCTATGTCTTATTAAATGTGATGTTTGCATTGCACTATCTAACTTGGTTTTAATTAATCCAATATTAGCTGAGATAAATTTCAAGAGATCATCGGCAGATGAATAAAGTCCACCGCCTGGAACAAGGGGATTTGAAATATTGAATAGAGGAAGTTCCTGGCCAGATAAATGTCCTATTGCCAATCGAGATTTTTGTTCATCTGAAAGATAGATACTTGTACTATTCATACCTAATACATTTAGGATTCTTTCTGTCAAAAGTTCATCATAAGAAGACATATTTGATTTCAAGGTTAAAATATGACCAAGCAAACCTGTGCCAAAGGTCGAATATTCATATTTTGAACCTGGCTCTCTTGTAAGTGTAGTGTTAGAAAGGCCTTGATATAGTTGACCAATTGTATAGTTTTTGGTACAACTCATCAGATTTCGTACGCGTTGAACTTTATCATCAAGCGATTGTGCATTTGAAATTGCGAAGCTGGGACAATAATTAGATGGAAATTCAGGTAATCCGGAAGTATGGGTAGCCAGATCTTCAATGGTAATCTTGTGTCCTTTGAATTGAGGAATGGTAACGTTAGGTGGAAGATACTTGTCAATTGGATCATTTAATTTAATAAGTCCGTCTTCTACCATTTCCGCTAGCAGAACGGTTGTAAACACTTTAGTGTTAGAACCGATGGCGAAAACTGTATTTTGGTCTACGTTAGTATTGTTTGTATTAGATATTTTACCATTGCTATAAAACTGAGTTCCGTTCGGATCGACAATTCCAATAACAATAGCAGCTTTAGTCCTATTATTATCTACAAGAGCATTTATGCGATCCTTTATCTCATCAGTTATCCTAAAAACCGATGTCGAACTAGCCGGTCCTTTTTGAGTAGTAAAGGATGAAGCAATAGCCGCAGGAAAAAGTGTGGGAGATGAACTTAACAGAAAAGCTATTGATATACTTGATACTAGTGTGAGAAGAAAAATTGAAATTACATCTCTATTCACACTTTGACAACTTTTAAGATGTATTTAAGGTTCTCCAATTTCATGCTGTGTTGAATAACTATACCAATTAACGTAAATAAACTGACATAGATTTGACATTGTTGTCATCTTTACTAAACGGCAATAGCTA
>JBAWET010000190.1:0-3244 GCA_049591355.1 Nitrososphaeraceae archaeon | reverse complement strand
CTGGTAAAATGGTTGTTGCATCTTGATCAGATCCAAATAACCCGCCAGAAGAGGTTTTCGTTTGGGCCTTTTGTTGGAAAAGAACAGTTCCATTTACGATAGTAGAATGCTCCATTCGCAGATCGTCTTTATATGTTACCCTGAGAGATACTGGATAAGTTCCTGATTCTACTTTATTTGGCATATTTAATGGAATGCTAACTGGGAGAGGTGAATTTTCGTCCAAATCTCCCAAATACTGCGGTGGAGGCAAAGAATTGACAAGGTGTTTGGGCTGTGACGGGTCGTTGATCATCTCTACAGTAGTAAACATTGCCAATGAATTGCCCTCATTCAGCAAGTTGGCAACAAGATTTGGAGTATCCCCTATAGTAGTCACGTTAAAGTCATATGCCCTAATTTTGAACTGACCTGTCACATAAGCGCCAAGATCAAGCGAATCTGTCTTTGTGTCGCCATTGAAAATGTAATTTAATCCCAAATTGAAAAGAATGGGGTTTCCAACTGCACTTTTAGCAGCAAAAACTTTTGTGGTGAATGCTTGGTCTGCTTGTGCGCGCAAAGTATTTAAAGTCCATTTTGAATTGCCTATTATTTTTACTGAATCCGAAGGTGAGTTCAAGGTAATTACCAAGTTAGAAACTGGGGTGCTTGAATTATTGGATATGACAAAATCTAGATCTTGGATTTGTCCAGCAGTTATGATAACAGCGTTTTGAACACCGTTCTTGTTGACAGTTGCGTTGATATCAGATCTCTTACTGGGGGAACTTACATTGTCATTTGTACTTAGACTGATAACAGACTCAGGAGGCTTTGGTGCGACAACCAGACCAATAAGTGAACTCACTCGCTTGGGATTCCCGTACGCATCACCGTAGGATATCTGGAGATTGAGATTCTGTACCTTTCCTCCTGCATCGAAGCTCGGATAGATCATAGTATTTATTATCTTCGTTCCGTTTGATGCGATGGAACCCACGTCGAAAGTTGTACTGCCCAGGGTAACAGATGATGTAGGCTGTTCAGAAGATCCTGACAAGGAATTTGATAATGTTGTATTTCCACTACTTATGCCGTTAAGAGAAACTGTTACACTATTTGCACTAGTACTGCCAATGTTCCTGATCGAAATTGGAATCTTGTTTATCGTACCAGGAATTAAAGTTTCTGTAGAGAGAATGCTTGCGTCCAGAGTAACTTTGCCTGGAAGGCGGAATTGAACTGGTATATCTGTCTCAATATTTCCTATTTCCAGTATCTTGGAATAAATCAGTTTTAGACTGGTTGAATACTTCCCAATTTTTGCGGTGTCAAGTATATTAATGTCAAAATATAATGTAAATACATCGCCAGCCTTGACTATGGATTTGAGGCTTGCTGGGGCAAACTGTCTACCTGTAGTATTCGCTCCATTGTTCTGGGTCTGTCCTGCAGCTGTACCTGCTGCCTCAAAGCCATCAGGCAAAGTCAAGACTCCTTTTACGCCAGTAATATCCTGCCTGGCTTTGTTCACAAGTACTATGGCAAGAGTCGAAGATCCCTCTCCAGGTCCTACTTCCACCTTTGTTTGTCTGGCTCCCGGGATGGAACTTAGATTATCTGTCCAGTATGAGTCCTGAAATCCAGGCGAATTATCTGTTTGCGCAAATGCATTAATTATATAACTAGTGTCGTTACCACCCTTAAAAAACTGGCCTGCACACAGGACTAAAATTACTGTGAATCCCAACAACAGAAATGTAGTGTGGCTATTAGTTCTATCAGCCATCTAATTTACAACCTCCTTTTCGATAGTTCCATCCTTTATGAAGATTGTTCTATCAGTCTGCTCTGCCAGCTCGGGATTGTGAGTAACCATTACAATTGTCCTTCTATATTTTCTTGAAAGGTTCTTGAGCAGATCAAAGACTTCTGCACCTGTCTTTGTGTCAAGATTTCCGGTGGGCTCGTCTGCAAGTACTAGGGTTGGATTATTCATTAGAGCTCTTGCTATAGCCACTCTTTGTTGTTGTCCACCACTTAGATTCGAAGCTTTTAGCTTTGCTTTATCTTTAATTCCTAGCGCTTGCAGCAAGGCAAGCGACTTTCGATTTCGATCGGATCTATTAATCCCTGAGACCATAGCAGGAAGCTCTACATTTTTCTGGACACTCATTCTATGAACTAAATTGTAAGATTGAAATATGAAACCAATAAGCCTGTTGCGCATGTAAGCAATCTCGTTATCTTTTAATGAAGATATATTTACTCCCCCTATTGAGACTGTTCCATTTGTAGGTCTATCTAATGCGCCAATAATATTAAGAAGAGTAGATTTGCCACTTCCTGATGGGCCAACTATTGATACAAACTCTCCCTTCTTTACCACAAAGCTAATGTGTCTTAAGGCTACTAGTTTTTCGACCTTTGAAACAAATACCTTTGAAATATTACTTACTTTTAGCGCTATCTGGTTTTTGTTTTGACTCTCATTTTCATTCATGAAATTCAACCCGTTATATCCAGCTGACCTGTCTCAGAAGGAAGGACTATGTTGTTAAGTAACTCCTCGCAATTACCGGCGCTATCATCACCTTCGGACACATTGGAATCTATAACTATATCTATGCCACCACCACATTCAAAGTAGTCTGCGCCAGGTCCTCCCTGAAGAACGTCGTCGCCTTCTCCACCATATAGCTTATCATTTCCATTATCCCCAGAAAGCATATCATCGTCAAGGCCCCCAGTGAGTATGTCATCCCCCATCCCACCATAGACCAGATCACTGCCTTGACCACCTTGAATTATATCGTTACCATTTCCTCCGTATAGCTTGTCAGGATCCTCGTCTCCTTGAATTACGTCGGCGCCCCCCTCGCCTCTAATAGAATCAGAACCTTGAAGCCCCAGGATTAGATCATTGTTCTCAGTCCCAGTAATTAGATCATCTCCCGACGACCCTAGCTTGGTAGAAACCTGACTGGGCCCCGCAGGCAGGTTTGTTGAATTAATGCCAAGATCTTGAGTTTCGTTTGTACGCGAATTCAGTCTCTGTGCCACGGCAGCCGAATTAGAAAAATGTGTATTAAATAAGAGGAGAAATGACAAGAATGTTGCAGAACCAACAAGAACGATTCGCCGGTTTATAGATTGGTAGTTGAATCCATGCTCATGCTTCTTACAATTCATATAATTTGCCCCTAGTATCAAAGAAAATGTCTTACATATAACTCTTCCACTCAAGTTCGGTGCTATAAAG
>JBAWET010000189.1:0-2509 GCA_049591355.1 Nitrososphaeraceae archaeon | reverse complement strand
TAACCCCTTAAATTATCGAAATTGGACTATTGGGAATTTTGAAGTGGTATGATTAGTACAAGAACACAATATGAAAGCATACCACTTCGAAACATGACTACAAGCATTGTGACAGTCAGGCAATTGCGAGAATAGTTGAATTTCAATTATTTCTAGCACAACCTAGGACACTAGAACGAGATAGCGTAGACTATAAATTTAATATATCGAAATTCAATGTACTTGATATGGTGTACCTATGGCTTCCATGTGTACCGTGCTAGTAATAGTGCCAATAACATCGCCACTAATTTCTATTGAAGCGCTTTTTTGATCGGGATCCGTGGGGATCGAGAATATTCTCTGGAGGACTTGGTTGTGATGACACCATAAAGTAGAGCACACGGACTCGGCGATGTGAAAACATAGCAGTTATAAAATCTCGGTCTTTTTCAACCTTTTAAAGCAGACAAAGGGGTTTGAGTATTCTTCGATGATTTCGTATTTTTTATTAGTTGACTCAATCTGTCGAGATTCACGTATTTAAATCGCTCTTCAGGTTTAAATGATTGACCCGGAAGTGCATTTGCTTGAGTATTGTTCTGTCCGTTCCTCCTTTCCCGGGCAGCCAGCCAGTCATTGATAAGAGCTCTCAACAGAGCTGATACAGTAGGCTGCTTGATTTTATTCTGTATATAGTATTGTCTAGAATATTTTTCAAACAACTCAAATTTTTTTGTAGGTATTTTTGTAGATATTACTTTCTCCAATTTTTCGCCCGTCACTTTTCGTGGCAAATTCTGTCTTTCCTGTGAATAACTATTAACGTATAGTCTATTATACTTTTAGTCTAATGGTAGACCTAATTCTAAAGATGACTGCTAGCATGAGAATAGATTACTACTTTAGAATAGTTACATCTATCGGAAGAATAGTGAGGTAAGTGCCCAAGGATAACGTTGCTTAGCAGCAACAACAACTAAACCAAAATGGCATTTGAAAATCTAGTTATTTTTTAGGTTATATCGTAAATGTGCTATCAAAACTGGTGATAAATCTTAAACAATGAAATATGTATAGGATTATAATCAATAAGTTTCGAATCCCAGCCCTTAAAATATTATCAAGTGTACTATTAGCAAGACTTAATTGATTTTATGGTGTTTGGGCAAAAGATTATAAACCGTGGACACACGGTGAGGTAATCATACAGAGGTCACTCCTAAATGGGTACTTCATTTATTTTGTGATAAATTTGATGTTAAAATTTGGTCTTTACTTACTAAAAATACTTTGTAACACCGTTAATCCAAGGAACGAGCCCTGCGTCCATACGTCGGGGTAGTGACAGATTCCACAGGTTCGCCCGTAATTTACTGAAAAACTTATTTTTCCCAAAAAAATGACGATTTATGGTGTTGGGATTGAAACTATTTCTGCTGCGGATTTCTCAGATATGGGCTTGCGTGAGCTTTAAAGCGTTAAAATCAGATCAGAATTTCTTTGTAAGTTCACTTTTTCAGAATTTGAAATTTTATCCGTCAGGACTGGTAAAAAGAAAAAGGACGGCGACTGAGACCCATTATACTCAACTTATCACAGTCAGAGTCCTTGTCATTACGCAGGATGTTAATATTTACAGGAGTGTTTGCATTTGTGATTTAAGGCCTTCTGTATCATGATTTCCTAATACCACCTTTAAGGGAGAACCTGCCGATTTTACGATGTCATATCAGCAGCCTAGAGATGGTTCATACGAATAATCACTAACGTTAGATACAATTCAGGTTCCTTTTTTTCATCATAGCGAATGTATTCTTTGCTTCATTTTTGCATCCCCAATCGCCTGCAGTAACAAAATTAAAATTCCTTCCATCGCTGTTTTCAGTCTGGAAGTACCTGGATCATATCCATATTCACAGATATCGTCATTTTTATTTTATACTACGCTTCGACTACACTAGCGGTAAGCTAAAGCTGGATGTTGCGCCCCGAAACAGTTCGATAGGTCCTAGCGGTCAGTTTGTTTTAGTTAACTATTCGCAACCACATCAGTGATTCAAAAGAATCTATGTTTAAAGCAGTTCTACATGTAAGAGTCCTGGTAGTGTTATTGGTGGATCGGGCCCAATCTAACTTGTGCATCAAGAATTCTGACTGCTCAAATAATGGTACCCACAATAAGAATATTTGTGTAAATGGAGGAAGTTGTTCTAACATTGGAAAAACCCTTTTCGTTAGTTGACTTGACAAAATTGATAGAGATATCGTCCCCCTACATGAAATTTTATCTATGCTGACAATCCAGAATCGGATGAAGAAAGATAAAAGGATGTTTCTGAAAATTCTTCATGTAAAGCAAAGTAGTGTTATGAGGGATTTGTTTTCACAATAATATTTGCGTCAACTAGAACACGAATTTGTCCTACGTTAAGTTTGATAGGGCCTGAAGGTGTTTCTCGCTCATGTCTTAAAGGCATAGCTGTAACTGGGACTCACCACCTTGCCATTATCCACAATAAGAAACTCT
>JBAWET010000188.1:0-2928 GCA_049591355.1 Nitrososphaeraceae archaeon | reverse complement strand
ACCTTTTGAATGCCATTTGATAACGTATCTGAGATACCATATAAGACCGCCTGCAATTAACAAATAATGTGCAGACAGCAATAACGCTGACATCCATAATTGTTCAACAAATGTCGTTAGAACAATAATTGCAAACCAACTATCCCCAATAACGATTGCTAAAAGTCCGACTAACTCACATATCCATGGAATAAAGTGATGTCTTTCATTCTTTATTCCAAGGAGAATCATCAAAGCAAGAACAGTTAAAATTGAATTCAAGGTGGGATATGCTACGGTGACAACGAAGAGCATAAGGCCTCTGAAATTTGATGTTTCTGTATTCTCAAGAGTCAAGTTTAAGATGTATATCAAAAATAAGCCTGTCTCAGAAACTATTAGAAATAGAAATTTTTTATTAGTAGTGTGACCAATTTTCCTATATACTATTGTTAACCGACATATCAGAAATCCGTAAGCAGACAGTAAGAATATATCTGCTAAAGAAGGTACCGGCGATACAATGTCAAGCACTAATTCGTAATACGCCCATATTATATTTGCAATAAACCAGAATATCAGACCAACTGCTAGAAGAATATTTGCCTTATCTATTTTGCCTATTTTCCCTTCTTCCCTATCCTTATCCTTAATGAGAATTATTGCAGAAAGTCCTACCGCAATGAGTGAATTTATTATCAATACCCAATTTGAATAGATTACTTTACTGTCTGAGTCGGCAAAAATAATAAAAGAGTTTCCTATCACTATTGTAATAATAACTCCTAAAAAAAAGTATACAGTATTCAAATTCCTTTATTAATGATTATTGCTATCAATTATAAACTTAGAGATTCTTTATTCAGCAATATAGAATTGAACACGACATCATTATTTTCTTGTTATTTATTAAAGTCTAGGTTGTGGAAAGAAAATAAATGCTCTCCAATCATGGCGGTGATTTGGTGGTTTATCCCAATTCTAAACCTATGGAAGCCATACACGATCGCAAGAGATATCTGGAAGGCAAGTGCTTCATATGCGGGAATACACAATTGTATTGAATGGAAAGAATTACCAAGCTCAAATACCATAAAATTATGGTGGATACTAGGTTTGCTGTCGGTTTTACTAACAGTTGTTAACGTGGCATATACAAATTTCAATTACTCGAATAGAGAACCGGTTGGTCAAGACCTAGTGTGGTTAAACAAAGTAACTTACTATTCAAACTTTATTGTGATATCAATAAATATCCTATCTATTACCTCAACCCTCTTTTTTATACGCATGATAAAACGTGTATCTATGTGGCAAGAAAAGCTGGCTCTTAATCCTAAAGTAAAAAACTGGGTCCTATTTTCAAAATGGAATCGTAGTGGTAATAGATTTTGGTTAAACTGCCCCCAAGGTAGTATTAGTTATTATGACAGAAGTAATTTAATCTCGCTTTTTCCCTGTTTTAATGTCATCCGCGGAATCTATTCTCGGATTAAATTCAAAGTCCAAATTTAGACCCTTAGCGAGCCGCGGAACGCCCTAACTCCATAATAAGAGGGCGCACTGTTATGATATACGAAGACATTGCCGTAGCGGTGATCAGCAAAGAGGGCGCCGCCGAGTTTTCTAATATCAGAAGGGGTTTTCAACCAGCTCGACGTCTTCGTATCGAAATTTCCAAGTTTCTGCAACTCTCGATATTGTTCTTCCGTTAAAAGATCAATGCCCATGGCAGCTGCCATATCAAGCGCATTATCTTCTGGTTTAAACGATTTCCTTGCCTCCTGCCCTTCACGGTCGTAACAAACATTTCTGCGGCCTTTAGGACTTTCCGCTGAACAATCACAAAAAATGTATTCGCCCGTCTTTTTATCACGACCGACAACATCCGGTTCACCACCAGTTCTTTCCATTTCATTGAGTGACCACAGTTTTTCAGTATTAGCTTCCAGTTTTGTTTGTACTTTAGCCCATTCAAGACCTTTATGGCGGTTCATGTTTTTCTCAAAACGGGCTTTCAATGTTCTGAGTAGTTCTTCACGTTGTTCTGGTGAGAACTCCTTTTTGAGCTTGTGCATAATCATAGTATTCATCCCGAGTTCATAAAATCATCTATGCGGGGTGAGGTTTACTTTGCAGCTCGTGGACCCATGATACATAAATTCACACCCCAAATTAGATACCTGTTATAGTCGGTTGTTAAAAAAGGTGAGCTTTAAAATATGCTTATCGATAAATTAGTGTTTCTAAATGTTGACATGATCGAACCATCCTTCTATGCATGAACCTGGGGTAAGTAGATCCATAAACTGTTTACCAATTTTAAGAGCATTTTCATTTTTTTGCACCTCTGCTACAAGATCATCTAGATGCTTCTGATCTCGGTAGAATTGTAACTCCAACCAAACTTCTTCATCTTGTTTGGCTGCTATAGTTTTCGCTATATTTGTCATTCCCATCTGTTCAGCCATTTTGTCCTGCTCATCTGACCCTACCTTGAGCTGAAATATCTCTTGGTTTACGCCAGCGTTCTTAAAAAATTCCCTGATCGGTTTTTCAAGCTGCATCAACGCTTCGTGGTTCGTTTTTGGTATCCGCCAGACAGAGAAACGGATAATATTTCCTATTTCATTCTCTATATTCAAATCGCTACCATTAGATAATGAAAGGTCATTATATTAAGCTGCAAGTAACCAACCAGTAATTAGGTGAACTTATCGTAAGTTATTCAAGTTTTGATTATTTCAGACCATTTCATTGTGATCATTTATCGCTATCTGCAATTTGCTATATGACCATTTTATTGGGCTATTAAGAAGTCTTATTTGTATTTAATGAACTAGTATTTGCTCCTATGGCGGAGGGAGTAGAAGTAGTAACATAGGAATGTGAAAGACCAGAATGAGCTTCAAGCCATGCGTAAAGATCTGCCAACACATACTGTGGTAT
>JBAWET010000187.1:0-4208 GCA_049591355.1 Nitrososphaeraceae archaeon | reverse complement strand
GTCGTATTAGCTTCGGCTGTGGCGATTGCGCTTGGCACATTCTTCGGTGGTTGGAGAATAGTCAAGACAATGGCCTTCAAGTTAACAAGTCTACGGCCGTTCCAAGGCTTTTGTGCAGAAACTGGAGGGGGTGTCATACTCACATCTATGGCCTGGCTCGGCATTCCGGTTAGTACTACTCATGCGATTGCTGGAGCTATAATGGGTGTTGGTGCTACAAAAAGACTATCTGCTGTCAGGTGGGGGATTGGTAAAAGAATTGTATATGCATGGATTATTACTATACCTGCGAGTGCTGCTGTGGCCGCACTTGTACTTATAATAACAAAAGCCATATTTTAGATGAATTAACTCTTCCGACCTCTAAACTGATGCTATCGCTTTCTATATGGCTTTTTTCAAGTTAGCAACTTATAACAGAGTTGAACTACTGATGGGTCAATTGTGTTCCTTATTTTTTCTTCGTTTAAAATCTAATTCTACACCTTTTTTCTTACTATAATCAAATGAAAATGATTCATCTGGCAAGATGGGAAAACTAGATAACATTTCCGAATTAGTACATTGAGGACATTTATCATATGCAGACATCTTGGTCTTATCAAGCCACGTTACACACCAACGACATTTATCGCAAAGGACAAAAACTGACTGTGGCTTATACATTGTTAGTATTCTTTCCTTCGAAGTATTATTACCTATTGCTGATTCCCGGTTCGGATGAGCCAGCAAAAGATGGTTGATTTCCTCAAGATGGTAGAGACGACGCATGTTTTGAGCTCCATTAAAAGGTTTACTTGCATTATTCTTTATGTGGATCTATGCATAAAGATCCATGTTTGGATATTGGTGCTTTTAAATTTATGCTTATTACCGCATGTATTTTGTTTTGTTTTATCAGCCTTTTAGGATCAACATATCATATAAAAATTGCAAATAGACTAGGAGGTTATTATTTTGACTGGAATAATCGTTAAATAATATTACTTACTGAATTTTAGGTATAGTGCTCAATATAAAAAAAATAGCAAGTATACCTGTGCTAAAGAACAGATAAGCATTTAATACCAAACTATACTCCATATTCCTGGAACTAGTGTCTAGTAAACATCTCTAATGCCTTGCCACCTATAGGGATCCGTTTATGATAATCTTTACTAATTCTGAATAATGTGTACCAATGACATTTTCAAATATACCCGACCCAAGTTAAGATTAGATTGCATCAACATTTGATGCATTACTATTAGCCAAAATAACAACAGGTTTTGCGATTGAAAACAAAGCTAGCAAGAAAAATTATATGGTACTTTAACCTATATTACAAATGGCATAAATTGTGGAAACGCTCAAATTAATAGCTACGACCGTATACTCAAATAACTGATCTGAAAAGGACCATCGATTTAATCTATAGACTATATAGAATTAGGTCTGAATGAATTTTTGTGCGTATTAATTAATAGTAAAATCAGCTAAAGTAATCGATCTTGGATTTTATTACTCGTATATGTTGTTTGGATGATTTAATATTCCATTTTTCTGTTCTTTTATCCATGGAATTGGTAGAAATGGTTGGATGGTTGATGGCAGGCTTTGTGCCTTCGTTACTCATCATGGAATCCTCATACAGAATGGGCATAAGAAAAACCTTGAAACTAAAGGAGTATTTAAAAAGATGTGAATTTTTTTACTAAATAACATCCCATTTTCTATTTTTTACAAAGTCATTACTGTGTCAAAAGGTACCCCTTAAGATAGTTGAATCAGAAAGATGTACTTTATAAAACACCTAGTCCATTAAAATCCATGGATCTACAATATGATCATCTGTCCGATATACAAGCCCTGCCTATTGCAGACGGACTTAAGGACGTTTTAATTAATCAAGGTTTCACAATACGCCGAATACTTCAAACAAAGCCAAATGATTTAGCAGCTATACTCGGAATCGAGGAATACGTAGCCAAAATTATACTTAACGCAGCGGAACGGCAAAATTATAAGTGATAATGCTCATGAAGTCCGCGCAGCGAGAAGAAGATTTCGAGAATATATGCAACAAATGTGGACGAAAGAATACCGAACACCCATCAACTGGAAGGTTCGGGACCATAGTGTTGTTTGGTCATGAATGTGCCTGGAATCCAGATGACGAATTTAGACATTTCGTAATGGAAACTTTGAAGGTATCCGGATACGATCTACAGGATTTTGGATATGAAAGCTTGAAACCGAAGTCTTAAATTCTTCCTTGTTAAAATATAGATGGTAACAGATCGGGTACGAGTATTTTTCGTCAGCTGATTTATCTATTCAACAAAGATTTATTTCTTAAAGTTATTTTTTGTGGCTTAAGCGAAGCATCTTATTGCTCCCTTTCTGAAATTCAAATGAAACAGTTACAATTTTGTGGTCTATTCTGTGTTTTCTTTTCAAAATATCAAGTAATTTTGTCATATGCTCATAGGGTTGCAAACTTGACTTCTGTATAGGATAGATTCTAACCTCCCTACAACTTACCCTGACTAACTCTACCAGTGAGGACAAAATAAATGAGAAATCAAATCTGTAGCTATATGTGAAAATAAAGTGCCCGCTTAACACCAAATCAAAAGCCTTATCGCCAAAAGGCAGTCTTGGCAACATTCCCTTGATGTAGCGTCTTTCCCTGACGCCATCAGCATAGTCGGATATAAAGTGCCGTAATGCTAATTTTCTTAATTCTTTTAATTTGTCGACCGAGGAATAAAACTCCCAATTATAAAGGTCGGGCTTTTGTGATACTCTTTGTACTACATACTCAATATCTTTATCTCCTTGTTCATGCAAAATTCGCAGATGCTTATCAAATAAGGGATCACAGCCAACTGCATTAATACCATACTTGGCAGCTTCCGCTACGAAAGACGAAGCACCTGAAGGACAATCTAATATGGCGTTATACTTTTTCAATGAAGTAACATCGTCAAGTCCAAACATCATAAGATATTCGGACATGGTCCTACCATAAAATGCGACTCTATCTAGTTCAAAGCGGTGAATATTATTATCATCGCTATTAGCCGGTCTCATGATATTCTTACTTTATGTTGCTGTTAAATATCTGTGTCCATTGAGGATATCCTTGTCCATTCCGTGGACTTTCCCTGTCGGTCTGAGGTAATCCTTTTGACAAGTAGGACACAATTGTAATTCATTGGCCATTGGTTTTTTGTCACCAAATCGTATATAAAATACTGATTGGATTATTCTGGCTTTAATTACCTTAGAATACATAGAAACTTGTCCCATTTTGTCTATTACGCAAATCCATGAAAGAAGATGCCAATGACCAAACTTGCATCTAATGTACTGTGTTACGTGGAAAGGGAAACAATATATTTGAAATGGGGTTATTTTGACATTTGTGGTTTCATGGCTAGGCTTATAAATGAAATTATAATTAAAGGAAAACTCGGAAGAGATTGTCTAAAAGTCAGATATAAGCCGGGAAGACAATCGTACGGGCATAAAGCTAATGAATTAATAGAATTGAAATGGAATGAATTTTTAGCACTTAGCCCAAAAAGTTACAACGGACCATTATTCAGGGTAAATAAGTGGAGTGATTTCAATTCCAGAGATGGTTTACAAAAGATTGAACTGCATCTCACAGATACTAATTACAAGGAGTTTGTTGGCACGCGGAATCCTGAATTTATAGCTATTTTTGGGAAAGAGCAAATTTCCAATCCGTTATCAGCAGGTGCGGTCTTGATAACGAAAGACAATAAATTAATACTTGGAAGAAGGAGTTCGTCGATAGATGGCAGCAAGTATGCACTTTCTGTTATTGCAGGATATTTGGATCCGCAAAAGGACATTTTACGCATACATAATAAAGATGGTTCCGATTATGTTGATTTTGTAGATATCTTCCATGGGATCGAAAGAGAAATTTATGAAGAGACAGGAATAGCGGCATATGATATCGTGGAGTTGGTCTGTCTAGGTATTATAGCGAACAGGAAAGAAAACCAGATGAATATTCCCTTTTGTGGGACTTTGAATATCAGCTCAGACGAGGTAGTAACGAAAATATCGAAAACCCAGGATTCAGAATTCTCAGAGATTCTCTTCGTTCAGAATGACCTAAGGTCGATCAATGAATTTATCAACGCCCAGTCGAACGAATTTTCAGATTTGTTGAATTCGACACTTGAGAT
>JBAWET010000186.1:0-3062 GCA_049591355.1 Nitrososphaeraceae archaeon | reverse complement strand
CAATACTTGCAGCAATGATAGGCATGCTAGCAATAGTAGGTCTGAATTCCGTAAACGCACAGAACATGAGCACCCCAGAGACTAACATGACTGGTGGAACAAACATGACAAACTCCACAATGGCAGGGAATATGACAAGCTCTGGCAACATGACAACTTCACCGGGTTCGATGTATGGAAAATAGAATCTGTCTTACTAACGTCAGTTCCTTGACCTCTTTTTTGTTATTTATTATCAGTCACATGATCCAAACAAATCTAAATCAAAACTGCCAGTGTTGTGCTCGACGTATGTTATTATTGGGAAGATAATATGGAAGTTAATTGATACCAAAAACAATAACCATGATATAGATTGTTGTCGAATATATATTGGATGAGCAAAGAATTTATTAACTTCGTCTACGCCAAGCGCAATCCTATTTCGAAATTCATGCAAAAGCTGATTTAGATATCTATGAAAGCCAATCAAGAAAATATTGAATTTGAGATCATATCTAGGTGTATTCCGATAATTAATTAAATTTAGAATGAAAAATTTAATCGTATGTTCAACATGTAATATGGAAGACAAAATGGTCACGGACTTCGAATCTGGAGAAATAGTCTGTACTCGATGTGGAACGGTCTTCCCAGGACAGGTGCTAGACGCAAGAAGAGAGCTAGTAGAGAATCCTGCTGGCAGACTGTCGGGTGTGGGACCCAAGTCATCATTAGCAATGCATGACATGAACCTCTCCACCATGATTGGCAAATCCAAGAGGGATTCATCTGGCCAAGTGATTAACTCAAACAATCAAGCCAAAATGACTAGACTGAGAACTTGGGACATGAGGACTCAATTCAGGGACAGCTCATTTAGGAACTTCAGAATTGCGTTCTCTCTTTTGAACAATTTGAAGAATAAATTGGCCTTACCTGATTCTGTGATTGAGAGGACTGCTTACACCTACAGGAAAATTGAACATAAAGGACTTGTGCGCGGCAGGTCCATTCCTTCAGTTCTTACAGCCTGCCTTTACTTGACCTGTAGGGAATCAGCCATTCCAAGGACCATAGATGAGATTCAAGAAGCCAGCAACGTGAAAAGGAAGCAGATTGCAAGGGAGTATAGAGAGATCGTGAAGACATTGGAGCTTAATGTTCCTCCCGTTAATTATTTCCAATGTCTGGAAAAAATATCAAACAGCCTTCAATTTGATGGAAAGATAACAAGAGACGCAATGAAATTGATGCAAAATATCTCAGACCTAGGGATTTCTGCTGGCAAGGATCCAATGGGACTAGCAGCGGCAGTACTTTATATCCTGTCACAGACTGAGGGTAAAACGATAAAACAGGCAGACATTGCAGACGCGGCAGGAATTACAGATGTAACGCTTAGAGCTAGAACGAAGGAAGTTAAGAATAAGATGGCACACCAAAGATCAAAGAGTTCAGTAATACTTTGAACATTATGTTCTGAGTGGATTGTACGCATTTCTAAAGATTGCACTGAAAAGTGCAGTAACCCAAATGCAGTAAGTGAAGCTAAATTTTTCTAACGTTTTCTCCTTTTCTTTGACTACTCTTTTTTGATTTCTTATTGCTGGATTTATACTCACTAGAAAATGTCTTGCCTGAAGAAAAGAATACAACAAAACCGAGCTTTCAGCTCTTACAGACAATTCGGTCTCGGGTAGTAGACGGAAGTATACATGTGCTATTTATAAAAAAAGACAATGTAAATATCGAACCTATCCAACTCAAAATGTATTTTGCCTGGTGGTCGATCTATAAAAGCATCGGGCGAAGTTAGAATTAAAATTTTAAATAATTTGGTTGACCATAAGATATGTGATATAAAAATGAGTATTACACCCGATGACTGGTTTGATAGATTCTTTGGGAACTTCCCATTCGGAAAAAGAGGACGTCGCAGTTATTTTGATGACATGTTTGGAGGATTTGATCGAATGAGAAAAGAAATGGAGAGGGAGTTTGAAGAATCTTTTAAAGATTTGGAAACGAAGGCTCCAAAAGATCTGATAAGAGAATATGAAACGCCAGAAGGAGGAAAGGTAAGAGAGATAGGACCTTTCGTGTATGGATATTCAATGACAATTGGGCCTGACGGCAAGCCGAGAGTTAAAGAATTTGGAAATGTAAAATCTCCACTAAGCGGGAGTCGAGGCTTTATGAACACACCTATGATCTCTTCGGAGAGGGAGCCACTGTCAGACGTATCGATAACCGATAAGGAAGTGAAAGTCGTGATAGAGATGCCTGGAGTTCCTAAAGATAAGATCAAACTTAACGCATATCAGGATAAACTGGAAATTACCAGCCAAGATCCTGAAAGAAAATATCACGAAATAGTCGAAATACCGCCTCAAGCAGATATTGAAACTATTAGATCTAGTTACAACAACGGCATTCTTGAAATAGTATTCAAGAAGAAAGACGATAGAGGGTCAAAGGGAAAAGAAATCAGGATAGAATAGCAATAATACATGCGGTCCTGTCGTATTCTTTTCTTCAGGTCTTGTTTAAACATCCCTTGCCTCTCGTCCACCCAACTTGAATTGTCATGACATTTCCCAGAAGAGATTTACCATTAGTGGGTCTGACCCACATGGATTTGACAGGGACAACGACGCTGGGTTGTGAGAGCTAATCGAATAAACGGAAAGGAGGGGAGTTGGAACCAATACCCTCCTTTCCGGAATGTACCTATGACGACAGTAAATATAATGTATTGAAATGAAGTTTTAATCCTTCCTTAACTTAGTTAATTTTCAATTAACCTTTTATTCTATGGTGTCTTACCCATAACAACGTACGTCTAGCATAACGCTGGTGTGGGGTTCAGTTACTAAAGGAAGTAAAATCTATTAATCCAGAAGTTAGGACATTATTAATCAAGGCTTTTGAGATGAATGAAGACTTTGAACAATGTAATTGTGTAGATGGATTCCTTCAAAAACCTATTAGCATACGCGACTTGATCGATGCAGTTGAGACCCAAATAAGTACAAGTTACTTGGCTACTTAATTCTTTGAAAATGAATAATAGACATAAA
>JBAWET010000185.1:0-1765 GCA_049591355.1 Nitrososphaeraceae archaeon | reverse complement strand
GTTAGGAAGAAGTGGACCGAGGTTAAATTTATCGACATTCGGCGACTTCAACAAATCTCGCTTTGGTAACTTCTCACTACAGACAGACATCGCAGTAACTGCTGTTGAAGGTATTTCGCCGAAGTTTTTAATCGAGATAGCATACTGCTTCTTTTTATCTTCGCTGTCATCACGTACAGGTTGAATATTTCCTGACGGGCCAATCCAAGGTCTGAATCGTACTTCCGTTTGTAACTTGCTCACTTTGGCCAATTCTGCAAAGTCCTTAACGGTTTTCCATAGCAGAAACACAATGGCGATCTCGGCTATGCCCGCCAGAAATGCAACATATTTTTCCAGTATCTCGATTGTAAAAACCGGGGCCTGATGTTCAGCGGTACCAGCACTCTGATTTTCTCCGAACGAGTCTACCGCCAGTATTTCATGAAATTCATAGGCTATCAAGACGGTTGCAATCGCCACTGTCAAAAAAATGAGAACGAATAAATTTCTATACTTTGTTTTTATTACTGTATCCAGCATCAATATCATCCTGGCATATAATTTATTATTTTAAAAATGCTTCGATGTAAAACAAAATCCTTCAACTAGGATCTGACTAACCATGGGAGAGGCATGGTAATAGTGTAATGACTTGATTAATCGTAATGCAAATGTTTGCAAGCTTTTAGTGAGCTAAATTGCAAATTCCGACAGTTATCGATTAACAGAAAACAGGCGCGAGAAAACAGATTTTAACCAAACAGAAAAAAAAAGAGGTTATTTCAGCTATTTGTCACAGCTGCAGTCCGCTGAGCCAGAGCCTGCCACTCTACTACGGATCCTATAAAAAGGATTACAATAACTATTCCAATTTCTATTGCTGTTGGAATAATGAATACTTTCCAAGATTGCTTTAATGTTTTTCGTTTTCTAATGAGGTAATAAACTAGCATACCGCTTCTTGACATACCAATAGCATACGCAAAGATTTCAAGAAGGGCAAAAGGAGAGATCAACAGGCTAAGAGGGGAGATACGTTTGAGAGCCGGATTATCTACTGAGAATGCGTTGAGCACTTGTCCAGTAGAGAACGACGCATACGTTCCTATGCCTATTCCTGCTCCTGGAATGAACATTTCCAGGCCAGGGATAACATTATTGACAAATATTCCTAAAGCATCAAGATTCTGGTTCTTTTCGCGCAGCTCACTTTTGATAATCTCAGCTTGCTCTTTAGATATCTGTATCACGGTTCCCGCATAGAAGCCCAGAACAAAAAGCCCCAATGCGAGTGCCAAATAAACAAGACGCCATATGATGCCGAAGTGCAAGTTTTATACTTGCCCAAGTACTCGTCGCAAGTCGTCCCTTGAGAAATTCAAAAATAAAGCCTGCTGTAAGTCCACGTGCGAGGAATATTCAAAATTTTCAGTCGCCGCTGTAGTTGGCATATTTTCAACGGACATGTTAGTGCTAATTGAATTTATTTGAGATATTTAAGCTGTTGCGAATTATCGCCTACGCTTAATCGTTCTTGATATTCCGGCCGAAGGATATTTACTCCATAAGGACAAGCAATATGCTTTTTCTGATAAGATTACCGTATCTATGATATAATTGGAGGATATTACCTGGATAAGGAAACACGGATGCATAAAATCAAATGGGTACGAGAATACATTAGAAAAAGTGCCCATAAAACTGACAAGAAGGATCGGTAAATTGTCTTTTGGGCACAGTAATACCATCAGTGGAATCTTCCTACGATATCTAGGCACATAAT
>JBAWET010000184.1:0-3553 GCA_049591355.1 Nitrososphaeraceae archaeon | reverse complement strand
AAGTCTCGGGACGTATTCTTTAGCAATTTTTTCACGTATTATTTCTCTCTCGGTTTCTATTTCTTGCACTAATTCATCGAAAGACTTTTTGTCATTGATCAATTTAGGGTCATTCTCTAATGTTCCTTCAAAGTATAAAAATTTGGTTCAGGTCTCATACCGAGAAAGGCAAAATCATTCACTGGCTATACATTTAGATTATTAAGAGATATTGAAACTGATTAGTACATAAAGTTCGTAAGTATCATTCGGGAAAATATTCTATTGGGATATTCGGATATAATATAGTGTGGAAGACTCTCTTAGTTTGTTAGCGCATCGTCCTTAACACTCTAGTTATACTGTGTTTAGTACCAATTCTCGATAACAAAATATGAAGTCAGAGAACTTGTTAATGTTTGTAATTCTGTCTGCAGCAATTATGACAGCACTAACCGCGACAACTGGTACCTCGTTGGTAAGCACAGTATATGCAGACAAAAAGCACTGTGAAGACAATGGAGACGATAACTGTAACCATACGGAAAACAATCAAAAATTATCTCCGAAGGATGAATGTGATAACGAAAATACAATCAAGCATCATAGTCATGGCAATGACATCGACAATATCTTGATATGCAGTATTGATGCCACCAATCTCCGAGATTCAGTCCTCCTCAATTCTACTGTATTTGGTGATATAGTAGCACCGGAATTCCAATAGAGAAAAGACCAAGGTGCGACAGTCCCAAAATTTTTATTTTTTGAGTTTTTAGGTTTGTTTTTTAATACAAGCATTCCAATACCCTTCTATTGATGTAAGACATTCTAGGCGCTTATTGCAGTAATCCCTCTAGAAAACGAATCAGATTAACTACCACTAATACGCATGTTTAAACACATTTAACATCCCTGTAAGAGACAGATCGTGATATGGATATCAATTACAAAATATCCTCAATCTTTGTAGGAGTGCTGATTCTTCTCATATGTTTGATATTGTCATTTGCAGGTAATGGGAATGGACAAACTGCTAATTCCTCAACAGCTAAAGAAATTCCCGGGTCATTATTCGATAAGAGCGAGGGGGTACCCTTGCTGATAGATCCTAAATTAAAAGTAGAGGCCGTCGCTAAAGGTCTTGACTTTCCAACAACAATTGCATTTCTGGGCAAAAACGACATTTTGGTGCTTGAAAAATCAAAAGGGACAGTAACGAGAATCACCAATGGCATAATCTCTCCAGTACCTCTTCTTAGGGTAAATATCGCATCACAAGTTGAAAGAGGTATGCTTGGAATAGCTGTTTCAAAAAATGACAATTCTTCAACCTATGTCTTTCTTTATTTCACAGAAGTGACAAATTCTACGAAAAACGACAATAAGGGAATGCTCTCAAATAGGGTATATAGATATGAATTAGTAGACAATAAGTTGGTAAATCCGAAGCTATTGCTGGATCTGCCGGCCACACCTGGTCCAAGGCATAATGGAGGCGCCATAACAATAGGGAATGACAGTGACCTCTATGTTCCTATTGGAGATGTTGATGGCCATACGACTGAGGTACAGAACATTGCTGATGGAGGTCCTCCGGATGGGACCGGGGGCATTATTCGGATTACTCAAGATGGTCTACCTGCTCCGAGTATCATAGGTGACAGCGGACCTGCAAAAAAATATTATGCGTACGGAATCCGAAATAGCTTTGGATTGGATTTTGATCCTATAAGCGGCAAGTTGTGGGATACGGAAAACGGCGCAGGATTTAGCGATGAGATTAATCTTGTTGAACCTGGATTTAATAGCGGTTGGTTAAAACTCCAGGGAAAGGCGCCGCCGGATTTTGATTATTCTCAGCTAGTCAATTTTGACGGAAAGGGAAAGTACAGGGATC
Organism: Nitrososphaeraceae archaeon; assembly: GCA_049591355.1. GTDB lineage: Archaea > Thermoproteota > Nitrososphaeria > Nitrososphaerales > Nitrososphaeraceae > TA-21. Next base: position 1,674 of record JBAWET010000184.1, on the reverse strand, counting down.
CAGAATTGACCTGGGTGGATACTGTTGGCCCTACAAAAATAAAGTTTTTCACATCAGACAAGTTGGGTAAGGAATATGAGAATGATATGTTTGTATCTGATGTTCACCATGGAAGGATCTATCATTTCGACTTGAATGAGCGCAGAGACGGACTAATTTTGCCAGGAAGACTTGCAGACAAGGTCGTGGATAGCGACGCAGAAACAAATGAAATTATATTTGGATCAAATTTTGGTGGAATCTCGGATATGGCCGTTGGACCTGATGGATACCTATATCTAGCCTCATTAGCGCGCGGGACGATATACAGGGTGGTTCCGGCAGGAGATCAATAAAATGACTCGAGTTAGGGTTATTTTACAAGATATGAATTCATATTATGATGTGTTGTGTGAATGATAAAAATGAATATGACTAGCTTTGAAAAGAAGAATGGATTTTTTGTTCTCTTAATCTCATTTGGAATCGGATTCTTAATCTCCCTGTTCGCAGGAGATCAATACCTGCCACTTGTTTTGGCTCAAAGGACACATATTCCAGATTGTAACTGTACAGCAGATTATATCGCAACTAACCCTGACAATCTTACTACATTGACAATACCTCGGATCAACATCGTTAAAACCGAGATATTAGACAGTCAAACGGAAGGGCACCTAGCATGGAAGGCAGTTAAATCAACCGTATTGATGAATGTAATTACTGATAATTTTCTTCTTGGGAATTTTTCAACGGGGACAGGTAGTACTGTAGCACTGAATACAATCAACGTCAAACCAAATGAATCTCTTGGAATTCAATTAAGTGGAAAAATTCCTGAAGCCGCAAGAGGCGAGATCATCAGGGCATCTGTAAATGAAAACGGCACAATGAAGGATGTGAAACCTGCAGAAAAGATTCATGATTATGAACTCCAGTATGACAAGGCAACAAAGAAACTCATTTCGGGAGGAAACGATTTGGCAGTCAACTTACATGAACCAGGATACTATCTTGTAGTAATATCATTGTCCTTTGGCAGTCACCATGGTAACAATATCGATAAAACGGGTGAACTTACTAGTGTGTATGAGACAATATTGAAGCTAGATTAAGATAATAACCTGTGATTTGTAACCAACTTTTTAATTTTAGCTAGACCTCTACTTCAAGCTCAACTAGTTGTATGGAAAAAAACACAACCGCATTGAAGACACACAAAAATGTTTTTTGCCTGATGATAGGATAGGGAGTTATTTAGGATAATTATGAGCCTTGAGGGGGTAAAAGAACTTTATTACTCTCCCTGAATTCGAAATTTGAAGAAGCCCAAAATCCTGAGTGTCGACCATTTTTCATGAATTAAATACAGGAGTGAGCTTTAATGTTGAAAGTGAAGTTGGTGGTAACTGCTGATTCGACACTGTAATCGCCAAAAATCGTTCAATTATCTTGAGCGTCTTTCTCGTCATTCTCGACTTCCTGTTCTTCTGACTCTTCTTGTTCAAAATCTTCCAATTCGTGAGTTTCTTCCTTAATTTCCTCCTTTTCAGCTTCGATTTCTTCCTTATCAGCTTCTTCCTTCATTTCTTCCTTATCAGCTTCCTCGGTCATACTCTAACCACTTGTTACAGTCTTATTTGAATAATTCCATCTGGATCACATGTGATAGCTATGTATACTAACGTACAACTT
>JBAWET010000183.1:0-9239 GCA_049591355.1 Nitrososphaeraceae archaeon | reverse complement strand
GTATACCTTAGTCAGCCTGATGGTATTATTGTAAAGGTTAACTATGTTCACCTACACTTAATACTGCTAAGGCAATAAATATTGCAATGTTAATTCAAAACGTTTCTGATGTATATTATTTACCCTCAAAGGACAATCTCTACAAATCAAGTATCAATCCGCTACGCCACAAGAGTGGAATTTCGTCACGCATCCAGTTTGTTCTATGCAAGCGATGTTTTTGGTCTGCTTCATTTTTCTACAGAAATATTATTGCCAAATGCCCAATATGTGGGTGTAACAACACAGACTCAATTCCAGTCTCTTTTGATTAGACTATTGCAATAGGACATCAATAGGACATCAATAGGACATCATTCGCTATGTGATTAGGATTGATAGCAACCCTACAAGATCATTCCGGCGTTAACGTTACCATTGTTAGTCCCGGCTAATGCCTTGTCTTGTATTTCTGCAATTCCTTCGAAGAAAAGTCCAGGAATATTTCATAACCGTTGTATTGATCTACATGGGATTTGGGAACACGGTACTTTGTGCGCCTACTATTTTGTATTACAAAGTCATCATCTAATATATCTACAATGTTTCCTACTCGCTTGCCCTTTGCTTTTACCATCTTTGATTTAAGATCCTCCCAATGCATAACTATGTCCGACATTTTCTTTCCTTGACCTACTATCACAATCAATTATTTAAGGCCTGATGAACTATGTTAAGGCTATCCAGAGTATTTATCTCACTGATGCTTCGTCGCTATTATAGAAATAAGATAAAAGTTATTCGATTAGTGTACCAAAACCTATAAGTAAAAAATAGGGTCAATTATTGTAATGAAAAAAATTATCCTTCCATTCATACTGGTATTCGTGACTCTGATAGGCACTCCTAATCTACATAATGCAGTTGTTCATACCTTTTCAGGCGACGAGAGTGCATCATTTCTTGCATTAGTAGAAATGATGAAAATAGAGGCCCATCTTTCAGACAACTGATCTACTAAATTGATTTGTGATAATAAGAAGTATACTTTTTTCGATTGATGTACTGGAAACGTATTATAATGTATTTGCAAAGTATCATTATGGTACCAACCATGAGAATAAGTAGCTTGACGGCGATACTACTCGCCATGTTGCTAATATCTTCATCTCCCCAGATTTCACTATTCGCTCACACTTTTTCACCAGTCGAGAGCGCGTCATTTCTTTCCTTAGTAGATCAGATAAAATCTGCGTTACTACCAATTAAACAAGACATTTCATCTAATGTTACTCTTGTAAGGGAGCAAGCACAATATGCAAAACTACTTCTCAATGAAAGCGTGCTGAAGGAACTCAAAGAGCGAAATCAACGAATTGCAACAGAACTGCTGCGGATGTTAAATTCAATTCAAAATATAACAGTAGAGAATGTAGACTATAATCTCAGCAAAATCAACGATCTTCTTGCCGAGGCTGTAAGCGTTAGAATACAGAATGATCAGTTCAAAAACGTAACCGTTCAGGCGCTTGTGTTAGCAAATGATATAAATAAAATATCAGATGAATATACATCGGCTTTTAAAGAAGGTAATACTTCATTGAACATGGATATGCATGCCACTAAGGACGATATGCATTCTATGAAGATGGACAACAACTCTATGGGCATGTCAACTAATGCTACCAAAACGGAAATTGTTACAGACGTAGCTGCATATCAACGAGCAGGTGCATTAACAGATATTGCAATTGAAAGATTCAATTCTGAATTGAGCGGAAAATCGAATTCCAGTTCGGCCATGGAGCGAGTGGTAAAAGGATTGGATCAACTCAAAGTATCAATAAAAAACATGGAATCCCCTGTAACTGTTTTGGGGACCGTCCATGGTGAAATACAGCCTAACCTACTTATTGCATTCAATCTACAATTTTATCCTAGTACGAATCATGGAATTGGCAATATGTCCATGTCAACCTCAACAAATAACAACAATAATCAATCCATGCAAGATCATATGATGATGAATATGAATTAATTATGCAAAGATTAGTGACAGTCATATGACTGTTCAGATAGTTTAAAGTTCTGCCTTAGCTGAGAAGAGAAGAAGTACCGTTTTTAGTTAGAGAATCCTCTGGTACTTCCTTACTGTTCGTTCTGCAATTCTGTAGTCCACCACGTTCTTAACGTACATCAGAGCAACCAGTATCAAGCCAACCACTATTGCAGGTGCGACTACAAAATCGTAATTTAGCAGACTAGATATTCCTTCACTTTCCTTAGTGAAAGATTGCGTTATGATAGATGGTAAAGATGTGGCACTAACTTTACTAGTTATGATGCCAAGAGCATGACCTCTTTGTTCAGCAATCCATATGTTTCCATCCGAATCTGAAGTGAGCCATTGGACAAATGGGGTTTGACTAGGAATTTTTACCTCTTTGGATTTGCCGGTTTGTGGATCGATTACTGCAATCTTATTGATCGTATGCTCTGCTACCCATAAGTTACCATACTTATCGAGAGCCATTCCAAAAGGTAGACCATTTGGATCAAGAGGTGGGTAGTCTTGAAATGATTTTGTTATTACATTGAATACGGATACCTTTTGACCTTCGTGTTGCGAAATGAATATATTATTTCCTACACTATCTAAAAGAAGACCTGTGGGACTTTTTAAAGTGTTATTTATACCCGTGGGCGCATATACAGTTGCAGAATAATTGTGACTAGGATCTATACCAACTAGCTTTCCTCTTTCATCGGCTATCCAGGCCAGACCAGAGAGTGAGTCAATTGCAATTGTTATCGGTCTTGCTCCCTTCTCCAAGCTTATTGTCTTTGTAATATTATTCGTTTCAGTATCAAAGATAAGAATCTGACTAGTAGTGGTAGATGTAATCCACAGGTTGTCAGAAGGATCGACTGCGATGCTGGATGGAAGTATGGTCTTCGGTAGCTGGAATAATCTATGTTTACCAGTTACTGGATCATAAACACCGATCTGTTTTGTTATAGGATCTACAAACCAAATATTATTTTTGCTATCTTGAGCTAGGATGGTAATTATGTCTGTCCCATTTATCTTATGTTGATGGTATTTGTTGGTAGCAAGGTTATACTCCAATATCTGTCCGCTATTGATAGCAGTATCGCCAACCCATATAGAATTTCTGCTCTTGTCATAGAATGGGTACAGAGGCTGGCTTGAGTTATTAGGTGTATTAAACTCGGTTATATTGAATTGGAATTGATTTAATTTTGGTTTAATTCTAAGATCGCTAAAGGTGGCAGAGATGGCTGGAGAGTTAGGCTTATTTGGGCTCCCTTCTATTTGTAAGTTCCACAACCCCGGTATTCCAAATGCCCCCTTAGCTAAGAAAACACCCTTCGAAACTTTTTTTAGGTCAATGCTGATCGGTCCTATCGATTTCTCAGTTTCTGTATATTGGAGTGTCGCCGAACTCACGTCCACAGGGCTATTATTGGAGTCAACAAACGATACCGTAAAATTATTACTCCCTACTGTAAAAGGGACAATAGAAAGAACTACTCTGGAGTTATTGTCAGCATAATAAGTTGATTTAAATTCATCTTGCATCTGCTGAAACATCGTCGTATTGCTATACGGTTGCACTTGCTGTTGGCCTTGTGTTTCGCTATTAGGTATACCAGTGTTTACCAGGAAAGCAACAGATGCTAAAAGTAATACTCCTACAATAGATTCAGCTTTAGCTGAGCGTGAAAATCTAGAGAGAATATCGCCGCCATTATTTTTTTTAGTCCCTTTTTTGTGATGGCTATCAGCGAAATTTGGATCTGAAGGATTGTTCCTCTCTCGGCTCTTACCGTTAGTTGATATGGAAATGGAGATAGAAGTGTATTTCTGTGCCTCTTTTTGTATTGATAACTGGTTGTACGATCCAAATGCCAACATGACCACAGCCAAAGATAGTTTAACAATAAGCGTATAACCGTACGAAGATGTAAGCACCTGCCCTAAATTATTGCTGAGTATAAATAATAAGAAGGGTCCTGTAAACACTAAGAAGCCCAATATCATAATCACGAGTAGAGAAAAGCGGGGGAGAATAAGCGATAATAGTGCGATCTTGTGATCGCCTTTAAGTGAGTTGTCGACTTGCAGTTTCGAAGTAAAAACCAGCCCAAAGTATAAAACGCCGCCAATCCATAATGAGGCGGCTAAATTATGCGCAAAATCGATAGCAATTGAGGAAAATTGATTATTTGCAGCGCCGTGGCCTATCATGCTTGTAGTTAAAAGCAAAGAGAGACCCAGAGCTAATATTCCTGCAGTTTCACCCCTAGCCAGGATTTGTGGAGATCTTCTGTTTGTTCGGAATGCGAGGAGAGATATTGAAAACAAGACTAACGATAAGATTGTTCTGGCTAGTACGACTATCCCAAATCTTGTGGTAATTACATCCAAGATTCCGGCGGAGATGGCCTGTGCCTGAAATGCCAAAATAGCAATATCCGATACCAAAAGAATTATCGAGCCGATAAGAAAAATAGATACCAGTCTTTTGTCGATTTTCTTTCGCACCTCGCTGATCAGCAAAGAAATAGCTTCAATTTTGTTCACGGGCCTCCATAACCAAAGTGTACCAAAAGCTCCACCAACAATAATTACTTGTCCCACGAGTGTTGGAAATCTGGCCAACGCTTCAGGGATATAAACAACAGATTTTTGGGAAATATTCTGGGTTATGTTAGCGGGAATAACAGCCTCGCCTACGGCAAAAACGAAGGCATTATCAGTAACATGTCCGTCGGTCTGCGAAAGAACCGTTGTAGACACAGTATAAACTCCATCTTTTAAATGGGGCAACATTACGGACAAAGCGGATTCATCTCCCTTCAAATGATGAAGTCCCGCAGTTTCAACTTGCTTCCCAGTTTCGTCCAGAATTTTTAATTTACTATATTTGACATCTACTGGTTCACTGAAAAATACGTCCACTTCAGGAGGGGATGAAGCGACAGACTGGGATGATGATGGATTACTGCTGGTAACAAATGCATGCCCATAAGTTTCTTTCAACGAGAACACTAATGAAGAAATGATTATAAAAGAAATAACCATCATGATTACGATCGTAATTTTTTCAGAAAAATGTTGCACAGCTAATAATAATAGGGTTTTCTAGTATTTTATTATTACCATGAGACTAGTACACTTATCGAAATAAGTAGTACATTTATCGAAAAACATTAGAAAATTTGCCAAAGGATTAAATTGGAAAACGAAGGATTATTTTTTGTTTGCATTCAATAACCATTAAATCTGCTCTAATTTTTGGTGGAATATTGTTTATTGCTGGAATTTTGGCAGTCTCCGGTTATTACAATCATGCTTATGCTCACATAACCAAAAGATTTGGTAATGTGACGCTGGAAGTAGGATGGTTAAATGAACCATCAATTGCCGGTGATATGAATAGCGTTACCGTACAGGTTCAGAAAGGGCCCCAGGCAAAACTCCAACCGGTGTTTAACGCCTTGGCAAATGTTACCTCATCCATAAAGTACGGAACATTAACGAAAAATTTGGACTTTGTACCGTCCGAAACTACGGATGGACTGTATGAAGCTAAGACAATCCCCTCACGGCCAGGATCTTCTTACGCTGTAGTTCTGAATGGGGGCGTGGAAGGCCAAAATATAAATGCGATAATAGCTCTTGACAACGTGGAAAGCAGACAAGCATATACATTTCCTGATAGCAGTACAGCGGATACAAGTTCGTCAGGGGGTAACTTGGGAGCAAAAATACAGGGAGTTCTGAGTCAACTGTCTAATACTGTACAGAATACGCAAAGTGGACTTGACCAAGTGGAGAAAGATCTGCAGAGTACAAAATCTTCAATCAGTAGTTTTGGAACTGATTTAAGCAAAACTTACTTCATAGCTCTAAGCAGCATAGGAGTCGGGTTAGCAGGGATAATTATAGCTGCCTTTTCTCTTTCGCGAAAGACAAAGATTCAATGATAATGAGGTAAAGGGACTACAAATATTAAAATTAAAAATTGCAAGGATTGACAGGTGACACGGTACTCCTTTATTATTATGATCGCCTTTAGGTTAGTACTATTTTCTACCCTGTCATTGCTAATGGGGAATGCCGAACCACCACTTATTGGGGCAAAACCATATCCATCATTGAGTATATACATCAGATAACATATACAGTAACTCACTGGAGTTACAAAGTTCATTTTACTATTCTACAAGTAAGTATCCCCTTGCGATACTATTGCGACTAGTATCGAGTGTGTCTGAATCTATGGGTGCCAAACCATCTATCGATATGACTATTTGATATATTCCTTTGGTAGGGAACGTAACTTGAATTTTACCTGTCGTATTATAAATGGCCGTTTGACTAGTTTGATTTACAATTGGCTTCCCGTCAGGGGCTAGAATTTTTAGTCCATACGTGACGTCTGCGTTGATTGGGACTCTTGCCGCAGGATCATTGAAGCGAAGTATCAAATCTGCCTTGGAACCAACAGTTAATTTTTCTGGAATCGTGACTAGAGATATTGATACTTCGCCGTTCTCTGTTTCAAGTTCAGAAGAGCTTTCTAGCTGGGCAGATTTCAAGAGTGTCAAATTAAACGACATTTTCCTATCATTAATATTAATTATTCCTTGATTCAGAAATTTCGAAATGTCTTGTTTGTTGATCAATATATGAACAATTGTATTATTATGTGAAGAAAACGGATCTATTGTAAGAGATCTCCCAAATATTGGTATGTCATTAACAGAAGCTCCAAATTGCGAAACGGAGCCATTAAAAAGAGAGCTAGGAACTTTAACTTCTTCATGAACTAAAATATTTTGGTGCTTTATTCTCGACATGTTCCAATCAAACGGCATTGTCCATAAGATAGTCTTAGTGGGAGGAATGAAAGAAAAGCCGTCTATAAGATCATAGTAAGAAATAACGGTGATATTGTACTTTGTGCCTTCATATTCTACAATATTATTTTTTGCGTCGGCTACGCTCAGCCATGTATCAAAAATGAGCCCACTTGAAGGAACTTCCATTACATCTTTGGTATTTCCTAGACCTAATATGGTAATTGAAAGATGATATAATCCCGGAGTAATGAATACTGGTCCTTGAATTGTAATATCCCCTGTCTCCGTGGTCCAAGTGCCGTTTGAAAGAGAAGTAAATTTTTTTACCTTAAGATTGTCATCCATAGGTTCAATTGTTATTTTCAACGGACCTAATTCAGAATGAAACTTGCCTTCCATGATGATCTCGTTATCTTTATAGATCATAATTTTATAAGATGCATTCTGAACTAGTTCCTCTGTGTCATAATCAGTAACCATGATGTCCAAGTATCGATTCTGTCTGTCTTCGGCCTGGATAATACTAGGGCTCACTTTAGTATAGAGGAGCAATTTTTCTCCATTTAGATTGAAGGGAGGAAGAGTTTCTTGAGCAAAGCCATCGCCACGTGCATTTTGATTATCTTTCTGTTCTAGCGGTAAAAACAATACAAAAGTAGCAATGTTCAGGATCAAAAGAATCTCTACAACAACATCACATTTTGTATATCTCAATATGCTTCCTACGCCACCCTATATAGTTACGTACCGTATTCTTGATAATTAGTTTTATGATGAATCCAATTAAGTAGAAGCTGCCTTTTGAGATCGGTAGCTAGATAGTCAGGAGAAATCTGAGCGTTAGCTACTGAGGAGTTATTTACAAAACCAAGGTAGACAACCGAAACGGCAAATGATGACATCGATATATCAGGATACGATATTAGTTTGTAACTGAGTTTTATGGTCCCCTTCTTTAACAAAAAAATATTAGCCTTCTGATTATTAATTGGGGTTATATTGAGATCCTTTTCGATGCGTGTACTATAATCTTTCGATGTGTGTACCATAAGGCTTAAGGATGGGTGCATGGTTATATTATAATAAGATGTCAATGAGGAAATCAATAATTACCTTTCTAATACTATCGATAGTATCGTCGGTCGCAGTATCAAATCCACTCAATAGGGCTTTTGCTCACACATTCTCTGGAGACGAAAGTGCTACATTTCTTGCCCTATTAGAGATGATCAAAACTGAAGCCCATCTTGCTCAGCAAAACTTAGGAACAAATGTTACCCTCGCCCATGAACATGCTGAAGCTACTACTGAGCATTTAGATGCGAATCAGACAAAAGAGATATCAGAAAGGAACACAAGGGTATCTAGTGAATTGAACGATTCCCTGACGGCTCTTAAAGATGCATTTAATTCTACGAGCCCACCAACTGCTTCGGATATCAAAGATAAAGTTAGCAATGTCGATGCAATTTTGGGAGAAGTTTTGAGCGTTCGTATTGACAAGAATCAACTAAATAATGTAACCGTAAAGGCATCAACAATTAATGATTTGGTAGGGGAGACACTCGAGCACTATGGTGAGGCCGTGGGACATGAAGACACAAACAAGAGTTCAGAATCTAATAGTACGACCAATGCATCAAGCTCAACCGTGAAGATTGTAAATGAAGCAGCATATCAAACTGCGCAGGCTCTTTCTTCCAGAGTCATTGAACTGTATAAGGATGTAAACTCAAAAGCTTTAAACTCAACAGCCGCTGAAAATGCTCAAAGCGGAATAGAGATGTTGAAGAGTGATATAGACAAAAAAGTTCCGTTCGATACGTTAGATAAACTAATCGACAGCACTATTAGTCCTGCTCTTAATTCAGGATATGATCTCAAGTTGAAACTGGAAGAAGGCTAATATCTCGGGATAACCTCGTATCCCGCTATAGTAGGGATGCCACGATTCGAGGCAGCTTAGTATATTGTCTCAAACATACTACTATATTTTGTAGCTGCCATACTATTACTAATTTTATATAGTTACCATTCAGCAGTTCATTAAGATAGCTTAACAACATTAAGCAAGAGAATTATAGATTTAGGCATATAAAATAGTCTTAAATGTCTCTAAAAATGAAACGATTGGAGCTGCTCCGCTTTGAAAGATACATCCCAATAGTTTCCCTTTGTATATTATCCATATCTCTAATATCAATTCCAGTGTTTGCGCAACAAATGAGCTTTACTGCTAGTTTGTCCGGCCAGAGTATAACACCGCCAGTTAGTACTACTGCTACAGGGACTGCCAAATTTAATGTAAATGCCCAGGGGAATATGTCATACCAGTTAGATGTAAAAACCATTAAAGGAATCATAGG
>JBAWET010000182.1:0-3449 GCA_049591355.1 Nitrososphaeraceae archaeon | reverse complement strand
GACGTAATTATACTTTCTCTTCATGCTAAATTGAAATAGATCTTGGCTCGACTAATTCACAAATCTGCAGGAAATATTTTTCTTTATTCGATTATATCATTAATTTTATACATTTTGAGTGTTATTCTAGTTTCCTCTGTAGTGCTGCGAAGATCGATCTTGTAATTTGATTTTCTTTGAATATTTATATAAGTGTGAGAAAAAGTCATTTGATGAAACTTGTACCAAAATTTGAAATTAAATCGAAAGCCAAGATTATTCAATTTCTCAATGAGCAGCCAGTAGGCCGAATTGGCTCGATTGATGAAAGGGGATATCCACAGATAATACCAATGAACTTTGTTTTTGTTGAGGATAAGGGAAGGAGTGGAAATCTGGAAAATGATGTCGATAAAACAAATCTTGGGACAGTTTATATGCATTCTCACCCTTTCGGTGAAAAAATTGAAAATATAATTAGGAATTCAAAAGTTGGTTTTGAAGTTGATATGCACATCTGTTTTCTACCCTCATATTATTTTCATCCTGCTGATGCATCGCAAGCAGATACACTCTACATTAGCGTCGTGATCAAAGGTAATGCCTTTATCGTTACTGATCTTGAAGAAAAAGCTAAAGCGCTTAATGCTCTAATGATAAAATACCAAAAAGAAGGTGGTTATGCCCCTCTTACTTCAAATATGGCAACAGTTAGGGAGGTAGCTGTTTTAAAGGTGGTTCCGGACGAGATGAGGGGTAAATACAAAATTGGACAACACTGGCAACCCAAATACAGAATAAAAATGGCTACGAAGATAATTCAAAGGGAAGATAGCGCTGTTGCAAGGGAAATATTGAAGGTTATGGGTATACAGATCATGCGTGATGGTAACCTTCTAATATTAAATGAACCGTTAATGTGAGACAATTTTAGAATAGTTAACGAATGTTCTGTAATATGATTTTGAAAAGTTTCTGATAAATGATTTCCAAGACTGATGACAATAAAAATCCAAGATTAAGTTCAAAAAATTAAGGTCATATATGAAATTGCAAAATCACACGGTTCTTACATCGGGTCGAGCTTCTGTAATATTTGAAATTCCCTGTAAACATCCATTATCGAGATTACATTTTCCTCTCTTTATTTGTCGTTATTATCAGACATCAAAATTAGATCACCTTTAACATGCCTTTTTCCTTAACCAATAAGACCGCGAGATACTAAGGTATCTGTATGTAATTCGCTCAAATTTGAGTCAAAAATGCCTTCATGATTTCTAATATTCTTACTGATTTTTATCCGATATTTGATTTATTTTTGTCTCTTCATTCTTTAAAAAAAATCAGAAAAAGCAAATTGAATATATCTTGACGGATGATGTTTTAAAAATTAACTAAAAATTGCAACGAGAGAGGTTGTAAACTCTTCCAAGTTCGAACTAACTTTCCCATATAACGATTGACATTAGTATTTAGAATTATTGGTTTTTCGACCTTCAAATGAATCTGATTCATTTTGGTAGAATAGGTAATTTTGGGTATATTCACGAAATTTTTCAACGGGATGTATAATCTCAAAAATGAAATCTATCCGCACTCAAATCTCTTGAGTCATTCGAATTTAGGTGCAGTCTCTTGGCATTGCCTATAAAGAACTATTCGTAACAGGTGAAATATGTTATATGAAGAATTACCCAGTCATAGTTTGGACAAGATCCTTTGATCTTACCCAGATAATTCATCGCAAATTGACATTGATGTTCGAGGGTATGACGGTAACTATATATCCAAAAAAATATAGCATTAATGTGGATGCGTCCTGCTGATAATGAAGACCCTTTTGTCAAGATTGCAGCGTTGATTGGTGGAGAAGAATACTACAAAGTGGCGCGAGCGTTATTAAATACAGAGGACGCGACTGACGAGGAAATCGCCAGCGCAACTGGTATGCGGATTAATATCATAAGAAAGGTATTGTATGACATGTTTGGGAAGGCATTAATAACCGGTATTAGGGTCAAAGACGAAAAAAAAGGATGGTTCGTTTACCGGTGGAGGGCAAAAAGGGATCAAGCTGAGAACTTTATTGATAATCAAAAAAAGAAGATTCTCGATAGATTGCAAAAAAGATTGGAATATGAAGAATCATCAGAATTTTATCACTGTGGCAATAATGAATGTCCAAGAATAAAATTTGATACGGCTGTGGAATTATTCTTCAAATGCCCGAATTGCAAGGGTTCTCTAGGTATGGTGGATAACAGTAAAGTTAAGGATGCTTTAAGGTACAAAATTGATGAGATTATGTTAGAAGTAACTTCAAAGGACCAAATTCAAAATAATTGATAGTAAAGGACAACTTCGTTAAGGGTCTGCCTTCGAACTCTTGAAAGCTTCATTTTTTTTGTGCTAGATATCCTCGAAATACCTTTGCCTTCTACAAGCGTTTTTGCATCTCTTCCTCCTATCACGATTGACGAAACCATAACAATCATCTCGTCGATCATTCCGAGGTTCAGTACTGACCAATTAATCTCGCCACCACCTTCAACGAGTATTCGGTTAAAACCCAATCTTTCCAAGTGGCGAAATACACTGCGAATATTTACTATCTTTTCTCCTGTAACAAGCACCTGGGCGCCAGTACTTTCGATCTTGTGGATTTTTGCGATTGAAGCTCTATTTGTCACTGCCACAACGGTGTGGATTTCGTTGGCAGTTTTCAGAATTCTCGAATGAAGCGATATTCTTGCAGTGGAATCTATTATTATTCTCACAGGATTCTTCTTTTTAGTCTTGGCAAATCTGACATCCAACATCGGATCATCAGTTAGTACAGTTTGTATCCCGATCATAATTGCATCCACTGTTGTCCGTAATCTGTGAACACGTTTAAGATCAACAATAGATGAAATGGAAGAATCTCCACTTCTAGTAGCTATTTTTCCATCCACTGACATCGCCGCGTTGAGAATTACATGCAATTAGAATTCTTCTCCATCAATTAACCTGCCATTAATCATAACATTGTGAATTGAATCCATGTCTGCTCTATGTACAATCGCTGCATACGGATTGTGCAGAGGCGCAAGATCAATATGATCCTTTTTGAAAAAGATCATGTCAGCAGATATATTTGGGGCGATTGATCCTGATTTTATCTTAAGTATTTTCCCTCCATTTACTGTTGCCATCTTCAATACATCTCTTGCAGAAAGAAATTCATCATCTATTGTTCTTGACATTTTCCATAGGTAATCCATTTCTCTAAACATGTCTGGTGAATTGATCATGACATTGTCGGTTCCGATTCCAACATGACATCCTAATCGTAACATTTTTGCGACTCTAGGAAAGCCCACTCCTAATATCCCATTTGATCGTGGGCATACTACTATCCCGACTCCTTGCTCAGCTACTCTGGTAATATCCTCGTCAGAAGCATTGGTCATATGGACAATGAAATC
>JBAWET010000181.1:0-7338 GCA_049591355.1 Nitrososphaeraceae archaeon | reverse complement strand
CGTTTAATGTGCATTCCCGAGTAGCAATACAAGTGAATGGATCAGACAAGTTACTTCCTGGAGATATAGGAAGAGAACAGCAAAATGGAAAAGAATGTCTCCACGTAATCCATACAGATCAAGTAGGAGATATTGTACACATTCAATTTGTTAGACCCATTAGACTCACTCTTGGAGATTTCATGAAGATTTATGCTGCCGACAATAAGACAATCTCTGTTATTGATAACTCGTCAGGTATCATCAAGGAAGAGAATTTAACACTGAGCGACTATAATATTAATTATTCTTACTATTCTGATGGAGGTTTCGTACCAATTCAAAATCTGACTCAGTCTCCACCATTTAGTGACAGTTTCTTTGGGCGGATAAAATTGAGTTCAAAATAGATATATGTAGCGAGAATTGGTTTTTTATTCTGATTGACTAAAACTGCTGCTATAATAAGAGGTGACGGCACGGGCCCCGAACTCGTTAAAGCTATGATCATGGTACTTCGTGAGTGCAATTCACAGGTAGAACATGTGATGTGCGACGCTGGTTCTGAATGGTGGAACATTGCCGGCGGAAATTCATACATTTCTCAAGATGTTTGGAAAATCCTTGAAGATTCTGATGCCTGCTTCAAGGGACCGACAACCACGGTACCTGTGACCTCTGCTCCAAGAAGCGTTGCAGTAAGCATTAGGCAAAAATTTGAACTTTATGCGAATGTAAGGCCAATTAAGACTTATAGGAACTCAACTCGGCAACTTGATTTCATATGCGTTCGTGAAGCAACTGAAGGCCTATATGCCGGAATTGAATTCAGAACAAGCGAAGATTCAGCAATTGCCATAAGAAAAACTACGAGAAAATCTTGTGAAAGGGTGTTAAGGCATGGTTTTCAGCTAGCAAAAGATATGAAATTTGATCGACTATATGCCATTACTAAGAGAAATATATTGAAGGAAACAGATGGAATATTTTGGCAGGCAGTTGAGAAAATAAATCAAGAATTTCCTGAAATCACAGTTGAAGAATATTATATCGATAATATGACACAGCAACTAGTGAAAAATCCTGAGCGTTTTAATAAGAGTGTACTAATCAGTACCAACCTGTTCATGGACATTATTTCAGAATGTGCCTCAGGACATGTCGGTTCCATTGGAAATATCTATTCAGGAAATTATGGCGACGATTATGCAATGTTCGAGCCTGCCCATGGAAGCTCTCCAAAATACTCCGGAATGGACAAGGTAAATCCAGTGGCTACGGTTTTGTCTGGTGCATGGATGGTCAAATACCTTGGTGAAGTAGAAATATGTGATGCCATCTTTGTAGCGACAGAGGCTGTAATTAATGAGGGAAAATATGTGACATATGATCTGGGAGGGAAGTCAACCCTTACCAAAACTGCGTCAGAAATAGCTCTTCGAGCAAAACGTATGTTAAAAAAATAGATCTTGTGGAGCCAAGTCATCAGGAACATTACATATCTGAAAGATACTGTCTTCCTGAGAAAAACATCATATTCTGCTTAATTCGAATACTTTAATAGTTTCATAAAATAATTTCCTTTGATTCACTTTTTTCTTTGCAAATTTCCGTTTTTGTACAAAAAGCTCAAGTTTTTCAATATTAGAAAATGATGAGAGTAATAGCAAAATCTTTCCAGTAGGTTCCAGTTTTGGTAAAGACCACTCTAGAAACTTTATCGACCATTCGATACCAGTAAGTCCTCCATCTGCCGGAAGATCCTTTTGTATTTTAACAGACAAATCTGGCAGATATGGAGGATTTGAAACGATTAAATCAAATTTGGATCTTATGGGAGCGCCCATATTACAACAGATTGTAAGAATGTTTCTAGATAGAATGTTGAGTCGTGCATATCTCAGAGACTGCAATTGTAAGTCTGTTCCTACCACTAATTCAAAATTCTTTTGCAGTTCTTCCAATACTATACCTGATCCTACTCCAATTTCCAGCGCCCTTTTGCCTGAATATTCCTTTACAGCTTCAGCTAAAAGATAGCTGTCTTCCGCAGGTATGTACAATTGTTTTTACCACTAATCAGTGTTGATACAATCATTACTTCTGTAAAGACCAATTTTATAGTGACAATCAAATAGCTCATCTAGATTTTTCAGAATTAACTATTAGTTCCATAATAGCGTCTGGATCTGTTTGTCTGATTTTCCTTTTACCTACTGTTTGTCCACCCTCTGAATTATAGTCTGACAATTTCTTTCTATTATTAGAAAACATCTGTTCTACCTTCGCTATCGATTCTGCTTTCATAATTTTATTTCTCGGGGTTATCCGAATTATTCTTGATCTCACTCGAGGAGTGGGAAAAAATGCGTCCGGCGGCACCTCCATTAGTGATTCCAATTTAAAACAATACTGTGCAATTACAGAAATTGCAGTGAATTTTTTTTCTCCTGGATGAGAGAGAAGTTTAGTTGCAAATTCATCTTGAACCATGATCACTGCATTTCTGAACTTCTTATTACATAGCCACTGGATGACTTCCTTACTACGAGAATAAGGAATGTTTGAAATGAATACATCGAAATTCGGGAATTCGAATTCCAACAAATCAAGATTGTAAATTTTGACGTTTGCTCTATCAAAACAATTTTTCTTAGCAGTCTTGTAGAACCTATAATCTATTTCATAGGAATATACCCACTTTGCGTAATCTGAAAGTTGTTTCGTGATACATCCATTCCCAGTACCAAGCTCCAAAACAACATCTTCTTTCTTTATCTTGCTCGCTTGGATTATTTCGGATATTATTCTATTGTCTAACAGATGATGCTGTCCTAATTCGATCCGTCTTTTTCTTGTTGTTATGGATTCATTTTCCGACAAACAAGTTCATCCTGACTTCTCCTGTTATTTCTTCAACTATCCTTCTTGATATAAGTTTGTGAATATCCTTAATACCAATTCTTGTTTGTATGTCCAAAAAGGATTCAAATGTCTTCTTTTCTCGCTCTTTAATTATTCCCATCATGTACGTCTTACCAATTCCAGGTATTAGCTCCAGAGAGTGTATCCGTGGAGTAACTGGTGGAGCATTATTAACGTAGGATACAAACCTAGCTTCATTTGATAATACTATATTTTCGACTATGCTGGACAGATCATTTTTTGCCGATTGTGAAATGGAAGCGTATTCCAGTTTTCCCAAGACACTTACAATTTTGTTTCTTCCTTCACGGCCAATGTAGACGCGCTCGCCTACCTCAAAGTTCGCGTTCTGTACGCCCAAAAGTTCAAGTAAAGTAAGACGCCCCTCGCCTATAGCCTGGATGATCAACCCTTCCCGCCCTCTCACCGTTAGTGATTTACTTCGCTGACTATAGTCTAGTACAAAAGCATATTCCTCATACTTTCTGTGAGCGATAACATGGGGAATTCCATCATATGATCTAATGTTTTCTTTATCGCGAGGAAGTGATTCCAATTACGATTGCATTATTATGGTCTTCGTATTTAACTTTCATCAATTTGTGGATGTAAGTTTTGCCAAGGCTTTCTCTAATGTTGACGTTAGAATCAACTTCTTCCATCCGAATGTAAAGGTTCTAAGTTCTTCCAATGACTTTGGCATTATGTTAACCAGCTCCACGGCTTCTTCTTCAGTAAATTCACATTCTCTGATCAAATCATTTACCAATATTTTGGCGGCGTCTGGACTAATTTTTGAAAACTTGGTCACATAGTCAAAAGTCCAGCGCTGAATCTGATCCATTTCGTCAGGTTTCCTCTTTTCTAGAGTTTCTTTGACTTCTGAGAGTGATACCATTTCTCGCTTTATGATTTCAGTCAATTTCGTTTACTTCCTTTGCTTCGCTTGAAATCAGCGGTCTTATATGGTTAAGTTTCGTTTGTAATATCTTCTGTTTATTCCCCATCGTAATTCCGACATTCATGGTTCTTCTTCCAATCCGTTGAACTATTCCGACCCGACCCTGATATCTTTTATGTGGAATGGTGTTATGTTCACGAGGATCTACACTAATCACTACTTTATCCCCAATTTTGTATTCAGTCAGTAGGAACGAAACACCTCTGGATGCTACACTCTTCTTGAGAACATGTCTTGATTTTCTTTGCGGTCCATGTGATCGGGGCATCCCTTCATTGACAGAATAGCCTTAATTTAATATTATCTGGCAATGCCAAATGCCATCATGAATTTTATTTTGGAACTAATGATTAGCGTTGAACCAACCGAACTGATCTGGCCTGTCGACACTTCAGGGATCGCCAACACCTTGTTCATTTAATGTAAAGAGTATTTCTCGCTCAGCATGACATGGACTGTCCGCCATTCTCGCTATTCTATTTTTTCCTGCCCTCTTTAAGTATATTCGGTATGTGGTCGTGTGCGCCATAACATTGCCACCAGTAGGTATGTAAGGATCACCAAAGAATGCGTCTGGCGAAGATTGGATTTGGTTTGTTATAACAACTGCTACTGAACAAGTCTCCGCGATCCTTAACAATATATGTAAAAACCGGTTAATCCTTTGCTGTCGCTCTGATAATACAGATCTTCCTAAGAATTCAGCTCTATAGTGTGAGACTGCAGAATCAACAATTACCAGATGAATTCCATGGATTTGAATAATATTGGCAGCTTCTTCTATTATTACTTCCTGATGAGAACTATTATAGGCTTTTGCAACTATAATATTTTTTAATACCGCATTTGAATCTAATTTTCTTGAATTTGCAATTGAGACTATTCTTTCTGGCCTAAACGTGTTTTCGGTGTCTATGTAAAGAGCCTTGTGACTTATTCCAGTTACCGACGTATCTCTCTGCACTGTTACACAAAGGGTATGACAGATTTGTGTTTTACCAGTTCCATATTCGCCGTACAACTCAGTTATGGACCTAGTCTCGATCCCCCCACCCAATAGATTATCTAGATTACTTGAGCCTGTAGAAATACGACTTTCTGATTTTCTTCTTTCATAGATTACTGTTGCAGGTACAAATGGTCTGTCGTAAACTCCGAGTGCCTCCAATTTTATTCTTGCACTGTTGCAAAGTGACGCACATTTTTCCATATTAATTCCGGTAGCATTAGCAATATCTGAAGGACCTCTAATAACTAAATCCTTTATAGACTTGAATCCTGCCTCTTCGAGGCACATTCTAGTAGCTGGCCCTATCTCGTCCAAAGCATCAAGGCCTATAGGTGATGAATCAATACCGCTTTCAGACAATCTTATTTATTGTGGTAATCGGTTCACCGATTAATTAGTCTTTGAATTCAAAAAAATGAATTATGAAAAAATCAAAACTCACTGGATAAACGAAATATTCAAGCAATCTCTATGAATTGTCCCTGTCTTCAATATTGTTACTTTGAGGATTTGCTTGTTTGATTAGTGAGAATTTTCTTTGCCGATTTGAACGAACCTGCTATCGTATGCACTCTAGCTTCAAAAGGTGAGAATCCTTCTATTTTTAGTTCCTTCGTCGTGAGTGGACCAATACTTACGAGAGCTGGAATTTTTGCACAATGATATGCAAATTCAGGCAGGATTTTTCTCATAATATTACAAAATGAAGCAACTGATGATGGACTGGTAAAAATGAGCGCATCAACTTTCCTCTCTACCAGGAGGCTCGAGAATTGTATCCAAAGATCGTCTAAGTCAGCTGTTTGTGGACGATATAGAAAGAA
Organism: Nitrososphaeraceae archaeon; assembly: GCA_049591355.1. GTDB lineage: Archaea > Thermoproteota > Nitrososphaeria > Nitrososphaerales > Nitrososphaeraceae > TA-21. Next base: position 1,640 of record JBAWET010000181.1, on the reverse strand, counting down.
ATCATCTGCTAAAAGCCCCATGCTAGACAGCGAATCCTTCATAAATGAATTAGCAGCAGCACTCCTAGGAATAAGTATCCTTGTCCCTCTAGGGAGATCCAATCTCTTGATATGTTCTGATAAAACTATAGAAGAAAATTTATTCGGCATCGAATATGTTCGAATACCCTTCAGCTCCAAATAGTTCTTAACGCTAGGCCCTAGCGCTATTATTTTCTTATTTCGTAATTCTATCAGTATTTCATCCGTTTTGTTTATCTTCTCCGCAAGAGATAATAAAACGGCTACTGCGTTGGAGCTCATAAAGATATAATATTCATAATTTCTTTCGTTTATTTTGTTCAATAGCCTGAATATACTCTTAGGACTCTTTGGCACCAGCTTGATTGCAGAAAGAGATAATGGGATGCCCCCAGAATCCTTTACCAAACGTATGAACTCGGCATTATGATTTGGGTTTCTTGTAATTGCGAAGACCTTATTTTCTAATGCCACGAATCAGCAATATCCTTTGCATCTAATAAACCACCAGGTACTATGAATTGATTTATGCTAGTTTTGAATTTTCTACTTCCTTACATGTCATTCCAAGTTCCATTATCACACACAAACTTTCGGCAATGCATCGTTTATTACTCTCTGAATTGATGCTGCAATTACAAACGCTTGTGAAATTGTCAAGCACCTAAAAATATTAAGCATAATATGATATAGCACGGTTTGATAACTGTAGGAATTTGTGGTGTCCATGCTTTCCATAGAATCCAAACGTAAGGATAGTGGAATTTATTAATAGTGTCTAATCTTTGTGCAGAACACGGGAAACGCTTAAGCACTAAATTGTTTGAGGGAGAATCTCGTTGAGGCCTAACAAAGCACGAATGTCTTGTTATGAGTTAGCGAATGTTTTAGAGAACTAAGAATCATGACTGGCTTTTTTTTTAAGTACTTTTTCATTTAAAAGACATTCTAATTTCAATTCAAAGATAAATCCTTAATCTGCATGCGCACTTTCACCACTTTCCCGATTATTATCACGGAAGGAGGCTGCACCGAATGTTTCTTCATCTTAGTTGCGACCTCCCCTAACTTGCTAATGATGATTCTCTGCTTACTTGTGGTGGCATTTTCAATAACAGCAACTTCTGTGTTTGTATCCAAGCCACCTTGGATCAACTTCTTGGCAATAATATTAATCCTTTCTAGTCCCATCAATACGACAATGGTATCAACTGACCTTGCGAGTTGGCTCCAATTAACAACTCCATTTTTATTTGCATCTACATGTCCCGTTACGACTGCTAACGACGATGAATATCTTCTGTGTGTTAATGGAATACCTGCATAACCGGCAGCGCCGGCAAAAGATGAAATACCAGGAATTATCTCATATTCTACATGATGTGAAGCTAAGAACTCTGCTTCTTCACCACCCCTTCCAAAAATAAAAGGGTCGCCACCCTTCAGCCGGAGTATTTTTTTCCCCTCATTAGCAAAATTAAGCATAAGATTATTTGTCTTTTTTTGTGTTCCCTTTGGATCTCCTGATGCTCTGCCTACATAAATTTTCTTTGACGTCTGTGAAGCAAGTTCAAGAATTTCTCGACTTACTAGCCGATCATGAAGAATTATATCGCATG
>JBAWET010000180.1:0-1852 GCA_049591355.1 Nitrososphaeraceae archaeon | reverse complement strand
TTAATGAAGTTGAAATTCCCAATAATTGCGAAATCCTCCAGTATTTATAATTCAACGATAGAAGACTGGGTTCAATCATATTCTTCATTGCAATTCGATCTGATATTCGCGATGGCAGTACTAGAACATATACACTGGGACAGTGATTGGGTATTTTCTTATCTTTCGAAAATGTCAAAAAAATATCTGGTGATAATTGAGGATGAATGGCAGGTTTCGAATCGACATTTTCCTAGGAATTATAAAGATATATTTGAGAATTTAGGCATGACTCAGCTAGAGGAGATAAACTGTATACATATTCCTGGGCTAAACAAAAATTTCTTCGCTAGGGTGTTTGCAAAGTAGTTTTTGAGAAATTTTGAGGAATGGTTGTACTCTCTCTATGGAGCTCTTGCTTGATTATCTTATGGGGGAATTGGGCAAGATTGGAACAAATGAGCAGGAAACATGAGCGTTAATTGTAGGCGGCGTTTGTAAGTATCTGCAATGAATTTCTAAGCTGTTGTGATTTTTTCACTATTCTCTCGCAACGTTCAGTCCGCTTATTTACGTAAACTCATTAACTGACTTGATGATGTGAGAGACGTTTTCATCGCTCAAATTTGTGTGTATCGGGATGGTAATTATTTCAGCTCCCGCTTTTTCAGTGATCGGAATATGTGCATTGGATAGTTTCCTATATGCTGACATCGTATTGATTGGTCGATAGTGTGTACCTACTTCAATTTTCCTATCATTCATATGCTTGATTAATTCATTTCTTTTAGGGGAGAGTACCCAATACAAATGATAAACACAATCGTCCGAATAAGGCATTTTTGAATCCGTCCTAATTTCATTGTAATAACGACGTGCTATCTCTTTCCTTCTAGTATTTAGACGATCCAATTTTTCTAATTGAACCAATCCTATGGCTGCAGAAATTTCGTTGAGATAATAGTTTGGGGCAATACTTGTAACATCGTAGGAAGTTCCTTTTCTACAATCGATTCCACACCATCTCAGGGACTCGAGTTTCAACTTATATGCCTCAGAATTTGATGAAGATATTGCAATGGCTCCGCCGCTCGGCATTGATAAATTCTTAACGGGATGAAAACTAAAACATGTCATCTCTGAAATATTTCCAATTTGTCTACTTTGGTATTTCGATCCACAAGCGTGAGCCGCATCTTCAATTATTGCAAGACTGTGTGAGTCTCCAATTTTCTTTAATTCGTGCATGTTACACGGCATTCCTCCAAAGTGAACAGGAATTACTGCTTTAGCATGAGTACGTCGAATCTTGTTTTCCAGGTCAGCAGGATCAATACATAGAGTGACAGGATCAACATCTACGAATACAGGGTTAGCGCCATTCAGCACAACTGCGTGTGCAGTACTCACAAAAGAAAAAGATGGGACCAAAATGTCATGACCTTTAGGAGAAAGCAATGACAATGCAAGATGAAGCGCAGCGGTACCACTGTTTACCGTCACGACTGCTTTGGTTCCAAGATATTTGCAGAACTCATCTTCGAACTCCTTAACCTTATCAAGACCAGCGCCTGAAGCCCAATTGTGACTCAGCAGAACTTCCTTAACTGAAGAAACCTCTTGTTCTGTTACATTAGGATCAAATAACTTTAGCATAATCTGATAGAGTAAGTATTGAATATATTAATGACTAGGTAGTTATCTTAACACTTTGAGTATCTCATCATAGTTATACTAATATCTTATTACACGCGCATCATACTATACAAAAGGTTTAGATTTGTTATCTCTAATTCCCGTTGAAAACTGTATATTTTATTGAACTTTGAAGTGTCGTATTCCTGCTGATCGATGAATTTGGAATGTCTGGAAG
>JBAWET010000179.1:0-5236 GCA_049591355.1 Nitrososphaeraceae archaeon | reverse complement strand
GGATAAAGAAGATCATTTCCTAAGATGACATGAACCTGCCCTGTGAAGCTAATGTCATCATATATCTGATAATTTCTTTTACACTTTTCATAAAGTTTAGGGATGAATGCAGTATTAGTAATGGCCGATATTAGCGAAAGACAGATGATAGTGGACGCTGTGAACGTCAGAGTGCCTGACGTTACCACAGGTGATCGTGGGACATCAATCTCGATCACATCGTTGCATTCTTTGGCAAGGGGACTATTGGCATCCATTGTGATGGCTGTTATAGGTACGTCACGAGTATTCATCGCATTTGCTGCACGAATGTTCGCAGTAGTGTTACCTGACACAGAAACAAAAAAGACATGACGGTCTTTAGCAATTTGTGGAAATGTGATGATGTCATGCGGCGTAAGACAAAGTGATCTAAAACCGGACACATAACTTGAAATAAGTCCAGCTACGAACGAATCACCATTTCCTACAAAGATGCAATCTTTGACGCCTTTCATCCGTGGTAATCGTAGCGATGTCAACCTATTACTTTGTGATTCGATTTCCATATGCATGGCTTCAATTGAATTCATAAATTGATAATAACATGTGGTAATATTTTTAGTGACTGTATAAAGGAGGTACCAATGTTAATTTAGAAGAAGTTATTTATTAGATATTTCTATTTGAATGTGTGCAGGATTACTATAAGGTTCTGGGTTTGAGCTGGGAGGCTTCGACGGAAGAAATAAAGAAATCCTTTAGAATTATGGCCTTAAGATATCACCCTGACAAAAATAGCAATTCTGAAGAATCAAAGGAAAAATTCATGTATGTTGTGGAAGCCTTTGAAGTACTTTCAGACGAACGGGCGCGTAGGAAGTACGATGAGTCATTTCTATCTAAACACAGAAATCATAAGTTTAATCCCACGTGGTCGCCTTCAGCCGATTTCAAAAATATTTACAGTTACGCAAATATAAAGAACTCTGCTGGCCAAGGGGGAATTTGGAATATTAGTCAAGAAGCCAGCATGGGGATGTGGAAGGCAACAGTTATTCTCTTTATTTCGTTAGGGGTTATGGCATCACTCATATTTCTCCTCAAGTAGCAGTACTTTGTTTTCTTTTATTCTTATTCGGGACCCTAGAAAATGATTTCTGTTGGGATGCCTTCACGTATTTATATGCAAAGAAAGCAGCAAGACTCAAGTTCGGAAGCGAAAAGTAGAAAAATGTTCTAGAGGATGTCATAAGAAACACCACTAAACCAAAGACCGTAACTGCTGATGCAATGATCAATAGAATTTTTAATTGTGATCTTGATACTGGCAACATTTCAGATGATAATGACAAGTATAAAAATAACATGATGCCACCCGTATTCCCGTCACCCCTACTGGTTAATCTTACAGATAGGCGGAAATTCCCTTTTGTGTTGAGTTTTATTTATCCATATCATCATTTTTTTAATGTCACTCTTATTTGCGTTACACTCCTTTAGAAGGTTTTTTTCTAAGGCTCTTAGAATCTCGTCGATCTTGTCATACGGAAGTCCTAATTCACTTTCAGCAGTTTGTTTTGCCCAGATTCTTGGACTGCTTGGTTGATTTACCAGGGCTTCTGGCAACCCTAATTCAAGTGCCAAGTTTCGTACATCTGTTTTGTACAAATCCCCTAGAGGGAATACGTCAGCAGCTCCATCACCATTCTTTGTGAAATAACCCAACATTAATTCGCTCTTGTCAGATGTGCCTAATACAAGTAGATTGTTCACATTCGCATAGTAATATAAAATTGCCATTCTTAGTCGGGAAGAAAGATTTCCACCAGCGAGTCTATGTCGTGGCAAGAATTTCAAGAGATTAATCTTGGATCGAACTATATCGATTGTGAATGCTTGAATTTTTAAATTATTGACTATTTTCTGTGCATTTGCCAAATCAGTTCGCGGCGTAAGTTTTCCTTCTGGAAGAATAAATGCAAAGACTCTCTTGTTGCCTAGTGCTTTCACAGATAAAACAGCTGCCAAGGAAGAATCAAGTCCTCCACTAAGTCCTATTACAACTCCACCCTTCTTTCTCTGTCTGACTTCGTTAGAAATAAAATCAACAACCTGCTTCATAATTCTTTTGTGATTTTTTGGAGATGATCTGGCCACTTTGTAGCTGATCGATGAAGTATAAGGTTGATCACCGTTTTTATTTTCCTTCTTGCTCAATGAATTCATTTTGTCATAGGAGGGTTTGCGAATTTATTTCTCGAATCCATGTGATAACTAATAGACAAATTGGGATCCTTCTGTTTCCCAGTCAAAATTCCTATAACTATGTCATCTCTTCTAATTACGCCTTCCTTTCTAAGTTTTCTTATACCCGCAGGAACCGCACCAGAAGCCATTTCACAATCAAATCCATTAAGACCCACTACCGCCATTCCGTCGCTCATTTCTTCGTCGCTTACTTCTATGACCATCCCTTTTGTGAATTCTATTGCTCTTACAGCCTTGACTATGTTCGCTGGTTTTCCTATTTGGATAGCAGTTGCTTTTGTTTTAGCTTTGATGCCTTTTCTATCCCGTTCATGGTAATAGTCACGTATTAGTTCTATGTCAGGTTTACCGTCGTTCCACTCTAGCTTTCTTCCGTCATACAGGCCATTCGTTAATTCGTAAAATGTGTTTGCACCAATGGCATTAATTACCAAAAGCCTGGGAACTTTCTTTATCCATCCCCAATTAAGCAGCTCCATGAGTGCTTTTCCGCAACTTGAAGTATTTCCTAGTGCCCCTCCAGGATATACAATCCAATCAGGGGGATGCCAATCAAGGTGTTCTAGAGCTCGATATATGATCGTTTTTTGACCTTCGATTCTAAATGGATTAATTGAATTTACAGTATAACCACCGCTATCATTAGCGACCTTAAGTGAATGAGAGAGCGCATCATCGAAGTCACCATCTATTTGTACGACTTGTGCTCCAAATTGAAATGCCTGTCCCAACTTTCCTGGTGCAATTTCTCCCTTTGGGACAAACACTTCACATTCCATATTCTCATTAGCAGCATACATCGCTGCAGAAGCAGAAGTGTTACCAGTCGAGGCGCAAATAAGTCTATTGATTTTGAGCATTTTCGCATGGGTGACTGCAGTAGTCATTCCGTTATCCTTGAAAGAGCCACTAGGGTTATATCCTTCTGGTTGGAGAAACATGCATTCAGGATCCATGTTCGCATATTCTGAAACTTTGCTCATCTTGTAAGGTTTAGATTGCCGTCCCTCAGATCCATCCATGGAGACGAGTACTTTTGAGCACTGTTGAAAATCCTCGGTATCTATTCCGGCAAAATTAATTAGCTCACGGAATCTCCATACTCCACTTTCATTGAATATATTTCCTTTCGGATTTCTACGGATAGAAAAAATCTCGGTTAGCTCTCGCGACGGACTGGAGGGATATACCACATCCAAAAAAGATCCACACTTACAAGTGTGAGTGGTATTGTCTATATCGTAGACGAGATTGCATGAGGGGTTTATACATTTTTTGAACGGGTTATCTGTCATTGATTACGATCCTTTTTGATTCTATTTAGACGTTATCGGTCTTCAGAGATATCAAAGTATATGAACTATCTCTAGGATGTTATAGGGAAGGCGCCACAAGTATCGCAATATCGTCCGGGTTCACGTAAACAAGCAGCACAATAGGGACACCTCTTTACTGAACAGCTCTCTTCAAAAGGTGGAGGAAAAAATGATCTATATATCCTGTAATAATAAAGTTGTTCTTTAGTCCGTATAGAGACATGTTCAGAGACACTGCTTTTCCTCTCCGTCCGAAATTCTTCATCATCTATGGCATCTTCTATGAATTCACTTGCCTTGTTCACCTCCGAGCCGTGTTCGAGTGCCATCTTACTGCGCCACACTAACGACCCGAGTTCATCTTCGAAGGCTTTTCTTAGAATATACTTGCCCCATTTAATCCCGTTTTCTTCTTGAACTTTTTCTTTTACGTTCAAACCTCTGGCAAAACTTAGCAATGGTTCTTCAAGATACGGGCTATGTACTTTCATCCCTGAGGCATAGGCTATGTCTTTAGAAGCAAAGTGCATATTGTTCCACAATTCATAAAGAATCTCTTGTAGTTTTTTTGGATCCGAGTAATATTTGGCAAAATAATTATATCCTGCAAATAGCTCATCTGCGCCATCTCCAGTTACTACTTCAAGATATCCATTTTTCTTGACTTCCATTATTCCCGCAAAAAGTATTGTAGAATTTCTAACTTCCGTTGGATCGAAAGTTTTAAGAATTCTGATGACATTTGGAATCAGCCTGTTAAATTCGCCAAAGTCAATTATTCTTTCAAGATGAAATCTACTATACCTTTGTGCCACAATCTTGGAATAAATAAGATCTTGCGAAGTGCTGCCAAATGAAATCACAACTGTCAATTCTGGATATATTATCGTGGAAAGGATGCTACTGTCCAGACCACCCGAAAGCAGTAACGGCTTATGTTTATACCTAGCCACTGTTTCATTAATTACTTCTACCAAACGCTCTCGATGAGGGATGTTTGTCATGCCGGTCCAGATTTTTTGGATGGCTTAGTCTACTGATCCAAGCATTGCAAAATAATTATTCTAAATAAAAATGATTGATATCGTTCCCAATTTATTTCTAATTCAGGTCTCATCGAGTGGCGACTTGAGCATTTTGGTCAAGTAGTTGTAATCCTTCCTTTGTAATATGATAATGTTTGGATCTCTTTGTTACATACACTACCATCCGTTCCAGATGATAGTATATTGAACCAGTGGACAAATCCGTCGCATCTTTAATCTCGGAAAACCCAGCAGAACCGTTTCGGTCAGCTATGGCCTTAAGAATTTTCATTCTCGTTCTTCTAGCTCTAAGCTGAGTTTCGCCTGTCATTATCGTCCTAATGTTAAAAAAATATTTATCCTTTTCTGCATCATTACCCTTAACCATGATCTATGGACCAAAAAGTTTGCGGGATCGTTGTTTTGCCCTAGGGTTCAAGCAAGAGATTTAACTAACAATGAACTGGGCAATTGAGCTACTTGCTTGAACGTTTAATAATAATTATATAGGATCTTTCTGTTATTCGAAGTATGCCCACGGACCCAGTGTGTGGAATAGAAATGGATGAAGACCTTGCTACTGTTTACGACTATGATGACAAGAGATATTACTTTTGTTGCGAGGGTTGTAAGAGCATATTTACT
>JBAWET010000178.1:0-6840 GCA_049591355.1 Nitrososphaeraceae archaeon | reverse complement strand
GTTTATGACCATATTTCAAACAGGCTCAAATAGTTCGTTGGCACAAACCATCAACTCAACTCAAAATTTGAATCAAACCGGTCTAGATGGCAACTTGCTGTACATAGTAATTTTTGGGAATAAAACGATAGGAAATATAGACAACCAGACAAATTTCGTATCCTCTGTAGTTGGGAATAGCCTGGATAGGATAAGGGAAGAATTTGTAAAGAGCATTAGTATGATTCCCTCCGAACAACTAAAGAAGGAAATAAACCAAGTAGTCGACGCAGGGATATCTGGAGCTGGCTGCAAAAACATTGTCCATACTGTCGATAGTAAAGTAGATTGTATCAAGTCAGGAGACAAGGTATTTTGGTTTGTTTCGGAGGTGGCTATGCCTAAAAGTCAAGAAGCCAACAAGACGTCTGACATTGGAGTATCCTTAGCTAAAGGAACATTGGGGTACAAGACAGTATACGAACATACTACGAGTCCAAAAACGTTTAGTCCTGACGAACAGGCAGCAATAGATATGCGTTGCAACGTACTCGGAAATAATTACTCGTCTTTATCAATTGCTGATCGTGGATGGCTCCTCGCTAACTGCTGATCCAATGTTTACTTAGGGGCCAAGCGCAAGAACGTGAGCTGTTGGACAAGAGAGAAATCGGAAAGCACAAAAGCTAGTACTATTCAAGTCCATGCATATCCATTTTCCAGTCTGGGTTAAATTCAAAACAGAAAAGATGTGTTTCTACCCTTTACTACCATTTAGGATGCAGTACATAGCCCCTCTATGTTATTTAATTAAACCAGGTAAGTGTTGTCGGAAATAAAATAAAATGAACAGCTGTTTATTGATAAATTCTTAAACTTATCAATGGGAGTATTTACGATTTGCAAATAAAGGAAATTCTTACCATTCCATTTTTTCACTGCTCCCACTCCGTCAAATTCGAATAGTAAAAATATTAAAGATTGCCTTCCAATAACTAACTTGATCTTGGTTTGGTGAAAATTGGCAGCTCCGAAAATGACGAAAAGAAGAAACGGACAACAAAGAAAGGTATTTTGGTAACAATCATCATAGTCGCAGCTATTGTAGCTACAAGCTTTCTTGTGTACTTGATCCCTTGATAGACAGGCACGGGAAATTTAACATCATTTAATAGAACTTGTTTTCAGCAAAATAAAAAACTATGCCTAAATCAGTTGTCCGTCACAGCAATACCTATGCAGCCATAAGACTAAAATATGACTAGTAATATCACTAGCGATATGATCTCGAATTGGATTGCAAGGGTTGGAAGTGTAATACCTAGAGGATTTTCTCGTCATTACGTTTTAGCATTACTAAAAGAGCAACCTATGACGGGCAAGGAAATAATAGATAAAGCCATTTTGCAAAGTGACGGAAAGTGGAAACCGTCTCCAGGCTTGATTTATCCAATGTTGGGTAGGTTACTGGAAGAAGGACTAATAAGTGAAACAGACAGTGGGAAATATCGTATCACGTCAAAGGGATTGGAAATAGTCGATGTTGATTCAGTACGTGGTATAATGCAAAAACAACTAGATGTAATGCTTAGGGTAGGGAATGTTGGTAAATTTATGACAATGGATCTAATTGACCGAATGTCGACTTTAGGTTCTACATTAAGCTCGAACCTCGATAAGATGACCGTACAAGAGCGTGACAAGTACAAGCAATTCCTCCTCAGCGAAATAAAGAAGTTACAAGAACAAGAAAAGCTAAAAAACGAATAAAAGTAATGCGATTAATATAATTACTAAGCGTTAAGGATTTGTGTGAAAATTCAATGAAGGGTAATTATTCTGAAAGAATCGATCTCCTGGTAGCGCGAATGAAAGTAATGGAAGAAGATATCGACAAGGAAATAGAGTTGCTTAAGCAATATTATTTAGAAGCTAGTAATTTAATGTCAGAATCCCAAAACTACTTCCTCAATGGCATTCAGTCCGGTCCTATAGCCAAATCGTACCTGCTTACAAGAAGGGGCATAGAAGTCATTGGGGAGGAAGTCATACCGATACCTTCATTCATTGACAGTGTAATTCGCTTTGCTAATTATCCGAAGAGGAAAATAGAGGTGTTAGTGGCCCTGGCAAAACACCTAGAAAAAATCGATGAATCACAAACGTAACAGATAGTGAATTGCAATGTTGACAAGGAGTCTGCGGAAAATGCCTTTTTGCCAGAAGGAGATTTTTCAAAGTATTACTACCTAAAATCGGTGTTATCAAAGTCACCAATTTATTAGTCTGCGATCAAGAGTCGTTGATATCTTGATGGCCAGAGCTTATTTTACGCCCTATGGTGTAGGTCTAGGCCACTCAAGTCGTCTGGTAACGATCGCTTCACGTCTTAATCGCGACAAAGTGTCCGTAAGATTTTCATCTTATGGAGAAGCGGCGTCGTATGTGCAAATGCACGGATTTAAATGTAATTCTGTCCCCGCTGTAGAACTTGCTTGGAGCGATGAGAGTGGCTTCTCAACTAAGAGTAGTATAGGGAATATTCCATCTTGGTTTACTAATTTCACCAGGCAAGTGGCCCATGAAACTAGAAATTTGGTATCATTTGGTCCAGATGTGGTGGTATCCGATTCACGACTCTCGCCTCTTGTATCAGCCAAAATGTTGGGGATTCCCTCAATATCAATTCTTAATCAGGTTAAATTGTTACTATCGCCAAGACTCAGGAAATTAATTGTAGCAAGAATTTTCGAAAAAATGAATGGGGAATTCATGGGTGGGCTTTGGAACATGTCAGAAAAGGTGCTCGTACCAGATCTTCCTCCCCCATATACAATATCAGAGCATAATATTTGGGATTGCGACTCTATAAAGAAAAAACTGGAATTCGTAGGATTCACTACTTCAAGACCAAATGTCGATAAAGAAAGAGCAAATCACGCGATAAAGCATCTATCCCTGGACGCATCGAGGCCTTTGGTTTTTATTCACATTAGTGGTCCATATAAAACGCGAAATTCCCTAATTTCAACTATTACAGAAGCGTTAAGCAATCATGGAACTGAGATACAATACATCATTTCTGAGGGAAAACCTAATGGAAGAACAGAACCTAGAAGACTCTCCCACTCAGGGTGGTATTATGAATGGTGCCCTGTTAGAGATGAAATATTCGAAAAGTCCGATTTGATCGTAATGCGTGGAGGGCATACAGCCATCTCGCATGCTATTCAATTTGGAAAACCCATCGTCACTATACCAATTCAAAACCATGGCGAGCAGCTTGGAAATTCTGACAAAGTAGCAAAATTGGGAATTGGTATCAAATTAGATCCACTTAGTATCAATCCCCGCAAGATAGTATGTGCAGTACAAGAAGTGTTGAGTAATAACCATTACTTAGAAAATGTCCAAAGGGTAAAAAAAGTTGCAGATAATTTCGATGGAATCGAGAATGTATTAAAAATAATTAGGTCTTATTTTTGAAAAAACGTCTTTGATAATCATCATCTATTTTATTGATCCACGTTTCAATTCGAACAGCTAATCTTTCAAGGGAGCTAAAAAAATGGAAAACAAGAAGAAAAATTTGATGTACATTCCACATCATGGACGAGTTAGAAATCAATAAATTATTCATCATTGGCTGCTAATAGGGTTTGTGATTTGGATTCAATTTGGGAATAGATTGATAAACCAATAAGGACATAATATACTCAGAATAGCTATGAATGGAAATTTAAAGCCCGATTGGATAAAACAATTGTTATTCATTGGTGGGAGTCTAGGATTAAGTTTATTATTCACTTACTTTTTCGGATTTTTTGTTGGATTCATATTAAATTTGGTATTGTTTATAGGAATAATTTTTTACATAAGGTCCAGACAGTCAAAAGCTCTAAAATCCTTTGGTTTCAGCGATGAAAGAATCGGAGGAGGATTCCTTTCTGGCAGAACCGAATTGAAATATTCATGTTTATCATGCGGCTCGGAAGTCAAAGGTGCGCGGTGTAAGAAATGTGGATCTAACATGAAAAAACCACTTTTTTGACAGTCATACTTATTCGTAAATTTAGGGGGTCCTGTCGGACATTCCATAACGACGAAGAATACCGAAAAAAAAGTTTTCATCACAGGGCTGACGTAACAAAAAAGTAGGCAACATTTCAATTGCCAAAAAAGTAGGCAACTAGAATCTCTTCGGAATTGCCAAAAAATCTATGTTCTGTATTTGCAGGAACATAAATGAAGGAGTGGGTTTTTATGTTGTATTTCTTATCGTTTATCAGGATATGGCCATCTCCTCTTATCACAAAATAAATCTCGTCAAACGGATGGGGTTCCTGAATATCTTCTTCCCGGGGTTGAAGTCTTAAAATCCCTGCCTGCAAGTGTTGCAGGTTTACAAAATCAAGAAAATAATTTCCTTCGTGCTCTAGTTGTGACATTAGCGACTCTAATTCAATAATTTTCTCCACGAATCAATCACACATTATATTAAATAATTAGAATATTCAATGTTACTAGCGTAGTAGTTTCATTAGTATCCAGAATCTTAAATTGGATGAGTAATATTTACATGATATACGAAGGAATGAAAAAATAACATATTAATCTCCATAACACTGTAATCAATAATGAATCCAACGTGCCTACAACGTGTGATAAGGCGTGTTTATGACAAATTGATGTCAATCCACACTATGAAGCCTTTGACAGAATGTATTATTCAAAAATAAAATATGATTTCATTAAGAAATTCATGACATATCGTACTACAGCAGGGCTTTCAGAATTAGATTAGGGCAGCAAATTATTCAACTATCTTATGATTGCCAGTTAAGCAGTCCAGATATACTTTATCTTGCATCAAAATACGATAACTACGACTAAGGTAGCAAAGATTAGCGGCAATGTGGGAATTTGGATAGTGTTATCCTTGTTTGCCCTAGGCTTGATTTATTCACAGAATTCTTTTGCCTATACCCCTTATCTAACGCCTCCAACACGAACTGACTCCATTGGTTTTCGTGAGTGTGGAGTATTTGATTCCTGTATAGACCCGATAATCCGATTCTTTCCATTTATGCAATTTAAATGGTCATCTGAACACTTAGGAGATGGCATTCAAACTCCACAATCGTCACAGAAAAATATATTCTCTGGATCAATACCATTTGAGTTACCATTTCCATAAAAAACCAGCCGAGTATATTATGTCCAAATGAGAATTCCAATTCATTCATTTATTCTGTTATTGAAAGCCTCTAGCGTGAAAAGATAAATATTTAGATGTTTCGATGCCTATTGAACGTCTGGATTCAAAGATCGCTCATGTATTAGCTAAATTAGATAAACAGGCTTTAGAGGAAAGAAGCACCAAGAATAACCTCTCCAAAGAGGAAATGATGCTATCCATAACGCACGATACGGGGCTATTTCTAAATATCTTGCTTATAGCCAATAAAGCAAAAAGGATTTTGGAAGTAGGGACTTCGGCTGGTTATTCTACACTTTGGTTTGCTGATGCCATAGTATACAACTATGGCCACAATAATGGAACCAAAGCTATTACAACAATAGAGTCAAACCCTTCTAAGGTTACTAGAGCACGAAGAAACTTCGTTGAAGCAGGCGTAGATGACATGATAGAAATTGTTGAAGGCAATGCGCTGGATAAATTGAAGTCTTTATCTAATTTCCACAATCTGATGAATTTTTCTCAGAAGAAAGAAGAATTTGATTTCATATTTTTCGATGCAGATAAGGAAAATCTAATTAAGTATTTTGATCTTGTTATCCCATTCGTAAGGATAGGTGGAATACTGGCAGCTGACAACGCATTGTTTCCTGATGAATATAGAGCCGTTATGGAGAAGTATTTGGTCCATATTAAAAAAGCGAAAAATATCCGCTCAGTTACTCTGCCGATAGGCAATGGTGAAGATTTGTCAATAAAACTAGGTTAAGTCGAACGTGAATTTTTCGTTCTAAATAGAAAATCCTCAATTCTAAGTTGACCATTTGGTAGATTTCTTATGCTTACTCTAATCCAATGCAAGACCTGAGCAAAAAAGGAGTCTATGGACTCCACGTAATTCTATCAAAACCAAATTAGCTCACACTTTTAGGCGGCACCTTTATACCTACGGATAATTCTGAATGTTAATAATGTCAACCTTAGATCTCAAGAAGACTGTTCATATAATTGTCCATGGGCAGACTAACCTAGTCGGCACTGTTAAGGAAAAATTGATAGGACTTGGTTTTTCTGAGAATAGCTTACTACAGGCCTCTTTGGACAAAGTAGGGAATGAAGGAGATTATGTTGCAATGGCTTGGCCTCCAATGGCTGCAAAACAGATTATACTAAATGAGATAACTGGTATAAGAGAAGATGCCCAGGAGGGTTTAGGTATGGGCGCTTGGGCAAAAGTCGAACGAAGGGAGCTCACTAGGATACCCTTAACATAAAAACTGTCATCTACGAATATTCATGCCTGCGCAAAACGATATCCAATTTTGAAATGAATCGGACGATATGCTTTTACGCCCGACCAACACATATTGTTGCATGGAAAAGAATTTTTGTTATTTGTGCAACACTGAAGGTTCAACCATTTCGTGTCCAAAGTGTGAGAGGCCGACATGTAAGAGATGCATGAAGAGCTTTCCATTTTCAGAAGATCTCTGCCTAGAATGTGCTTCCACTGTTAAGACAGGATTGGCAGGATTGAGAAAAGATGAAGAAATTTTCTAGTAAATCTTTACATTAATTATAGCAAAAGCCGACGGAATAAAAAACTCCTGCAAATAGTGAGTTTGTATTAGTATTTGAGTTCTCTACAATGTTATAAGAGC
>JBAWET010000177.1:0-4859 GCA_049591355.1 Nitrososphaeraceae archaeon | reverse complement strand
GAAGAAAAAATAAAATCATTTGAAAACATTTCTGAGTATCATAAAGTGTTAGGAGAGAATTAGGAAGGTATGTTTTTTAGTAACAGTATTACAGTTGTCAATTTTCCGTTTGAGATTCATTATGCAGAATTAAAGGACTTTTATGAATATTTGGTCGGTAGATATCACTTAGATTTAAAGACTCATGCAGTGGATCCGGCAACTGGCGAAATAATACTACTTAAGGATTAACATAGATCAAGTGTAGCTATAATTGCCTGTAATAGGAGTCGAAATGTTAAATTTGGTACTCTCTCAAAGTAACAATATGGTTGATGTACATCTAATAGAAAGTCAAATAGAACATTTTGCAGTAGTTTTCCTTGCAGTTCATCATTCCTTTTAATCCTAACTGTTAGACACAACATTTTCATTTGCATTATGAATTAACCCCTATTCTTATGACCGTAGAAGCAAGGATCCTGCCCATAATGATTGCACCTAATGACAATCCAACATTTGCTAATATGTTTAATCCAAAGATTTAAAATTGTTTATTATCCAAAAGATTTAATGATTCGAGAGCAAAGGAAGACATAGTAGTTAGAGAACCGCAGAACCCAACTGCAATAAGAAGGAAGTATTTTGTGTCAAGATTCCAAACAACCGACAATATTGAAAATACTCCTAATACAAAACTACCTACTACGTTTGCTGCCAGAATATTCAGTGGTAACGTTGCCACCACTACTGGCGACGATACCATCTTGTATCTGAGGAAGGCCCCCGCTAAGGCACCTACTGCCAATAAGAGAAATTCAATACCTTTAATTTTTGTTGCTCACCCACCATTCAAATTTTGCTGGTAGGCATTATCAGCTTGTTAGCGGTTTTGGATCAATATTACTGATTTCTCCAATCCAGGGCTAATGCCATAGCCTTACCCTAAACAATTCGGCCGGTAATATTTAAAGTTCTTCTCCAGCCCATATGCTTTTAGATTGTCTGAAAAATAAAACGAACTGTTTTATGATATAATTGCTAATGTCTATTAATGATACAAACCCAAGGTTTTGCATCTTCACAGAGCATAGGTTCACTAACTGATGAAATCAATAGATGGCTAGTGAGTAATACACAAGGAATGGACACTAAATTTAGGCTAATAAATATAAAGTACGCGTCAACTTCTGAGCCGATCCAGAATGGTAGCCATGTGAACTATTCCGCACTTGTCATATATGAAATCGTCGAAATCAAGAAAACAGATATTTCATCCGAACCGCTAGATGCGACTGGAGTAGAATAGAATTCAATCTATAATTTTTTTTCCATTGTTGATTAGAACTAAGCCGGAGGTTGGCATTGGTGTTGTCAACAACCTCCAGCCTGTGCAAATAAACCCGGTCAAGGTCTTACAACCCAAGCCTAACAAACTATATCATGGTTTTGACAAAAAGATATCTTTGATTAAAACAAATGTTGGTCTAGATTAAAGTACGATTACAAAGACGACTAACTAATGACATTGACCAGATCGCCCGGTGCCATCGAATGAAATAAAGAAGTGGAAAGTGAAATTATTTTTTATCAAACTAAATTCAAATTCCAGACAGGTCTTAGTTTTTCATCATGTTTGGGTTTTGACATCTTTATTTATTTTGCTGCAATAAAATAATTGCATAAGTATCACACCGACCTGGCTAACTCATAGCAACCTTCAGACACCATTTGGGAATAATCAGGAAGGAGCTGGTGAATGGGTTCCAATCCCCATACGCCATTTTCTGATTCTCAAATTCGACCTAATATTTTAGATCGACTTTATAATATTCTGTTTGTAGAAAGATTTGTGATGTAAGCCACTCCTTAAAAATTTAGTCGCATCGTAATTATTCATTATTTCATGTGATAATTAAAAAACAATTGAGGTATATAATTCGATATGGATTTTCATCCTACAACTAGAGCATTTCTCGAACCGATCATAGACAATGAGATAAGACAAATTCAATTTGTCGTTAGTGCAATACGTAATGATGAGAGATTTTGGACAACGGCCGTAAAAAATGAGGAGGATTATGTATTAGGTTGCGTGATGGGCAAAATCATGTCATCATCTTCATCAATGTTTATCGCAATCCATAACAGAATGGCAATACTAGATGAAATGGATCAAATACTTGAAGTGTTATATACGAGTGGTGAAGAAATCAGAAGCGCATATACTAATTGTCGAGAGGATACGAAAATAAAAAATTAATTCTATTTCTGATCCTAATGTTCATGATTACAGGGTAAAGCTGATTATTCAATAGAACTACATTATACAACTTTATCTGCAGCGTTAGGTCACGTCTTCCAACTTTTTCAGACTTTAAACTAACTTTTTTGTAATTGCGATATTACCTCTTGAAATGAATTATACGGTTGCGCTCCTTCAATACCTTCTGGCTGTCTTCCCTGCTTAATGATGAGGAAAGTGGGTGTGGCACTAACGCCTAGTGATCGTGCTAGCTCATTATTTTGTGCCACAACATCATTGTATTTTTGGGAGTCCACACACTCTGAAAATTTCATTAAATCAGGAACTTGAACGTTTTCTGCAAACTGGTTTAAAATTTCTTTCGTAACCCATCCTACGTCTTCACCTTTTGAGTTGTCATACACCTCATCATGATATTGCCAATATTTCCCTTGATCTGCCGCACAATATGATGCTCTGGCGGCTAGAGTTGATTGTTTATCCAACGGCCTATCATTTACTACAAAATCTTTAAACATGAATTTTACTTGCCCCGTATATACAAAGTTGTCGATCAGCTGGCTCTTTGTCTCTCTGTGAAACCTTGCACAATATTGACATTTGTAATCTCCAAACTCAACTATAGTAATATTCGCTGTATTGCTTCCAAGTGCGGAAGCATTTTGAACTACAGGCCGAGTCAACTTCTTGAAGATGTCGTCAAATTCATTACTTTGAGTAGAAGGTTTAGGATTATTTTGAGACACCGGTAAAAAAGCAATCGCGGAACCGCCAATTATAACTACAGACAAGACGACTCCCACAACAATTGCTTTATTGTTAAGCCGTTTGGGAGATGTTTTTTTCTTCACACACGATTTGATAAAATCTGAGGAATTTAAAAGTCACTATGGAGTCTAATATGCTTGTATCCTATCACTAGGGAAACGGAACAAGAACTACTTGACAATTCAAAGAAATAAGTCACTATGAAAGAACTGCGAGTGAATAAAAGCAAAACATTATTTCATCGACCAATTAACTGACATACGGTGATAAATAATTCTGACTTTTCCTGATTTCTATCTGGTTCTTCTTCGATTGACTTACGCAGATGATCTTTATTCTTAATTATTTAGGCATGAGAATTAAGTATTACCAATTCAGTTTCCAACTATAGATCTGCGGGCTATTTAATATTTTTCTGTTTAGACCTCCACCAGAGTGATCATTAATAACTTTAAATTTTTCGATTTTTGTCTAATCTAAATTACTCTTTACTGTCTTAAAAGTACATTCTTTGTTAGTAAAGTCCTTACAATTATTACTGTGTCGCCATTGTCCATTCATAAAATATTCAAGATGCTTAGCATTGTCTCTGTCATTGACCACGCGTTCTTGACCATTCTTGGCAGATGTAGATCTTGCCATCATTTCAACTCTTTTTCTCATGATTGCTGTCTAACAGTAGTATGTCATAAGAACCTTTATCTCAAGTCGCTTGCAGCTAAGAAAATATTTTGAAGGTTTCGATGTGACAGAAAAAGAAATCTAACACACTGTCTCTGATACTGTAGCGACATGTAATAAATTTATTATGGCGATGCATGAGATCTTAATTTGGGCAACTTTATATTTCCTCAATCAATTCGTAGGATTAGACTGTGAAGCTTGCTAGAGCTAGAAATCATATAACTATTGCAAACGAGTCCCCGAAAACACTAGTAAACAGAGATTTGTCAGCATTGATTATATTCATATCACTTATATCAATTAGAAAATAAACTGATTGATCTTGTTTATGGTTGTGGGGTTGTCCATTTTCAACTAAAAGTCTCCTTATCTGCGCATAACTGCTTGGCTTAACTTTTTTCCGAGAAATATTAAACAAAACATAGATAACCGAACATTTAATTTTCAAAATGATAGGTTGTAATAATAATATGGAAAAAAAGTTATTCACATCTCTAAAGTGTACCGATATTGGATATTCAGACTGTTCGCATATATCATATGGAGTAATTGAAGAAACTCTTCTTCGGAACCTCAAATATCATGTTATAAAAAGTCACGGTCATACAGACCAATCCTGGGAAGAAGAGTTGTCAAAGAAGATTGAAGATTTTAGAAAACGGATAAAACTATCAGAGGGTGCATGCTAGAAGAAAATGGCCTTGCTATGTAACGAATACTTTTAGTACTTATTTCACGATTCTTCATTTAAGGCTGAAATTGGGCACCGCGAGTGAAAGAACAACAGAAGTAAATATATTGTTCGATATGTAGCTTATAATAAAACAGCGGTCTAAAACAAACGTTACTATTTTCTCCAGCGAAAGTAGGAAGATATGAATAAGGGTCTGACCCTTTAGCACAGATATTGAGAAATGGACGAAATATCATTTTCCAATTCGTTTAAGACATCATTCATACCGCCAAAGATGACCTAAAGCGAATGACGATAATTTTCCTGAATGCCATGTAAAATCACTTAAAACTTTACAGTCGGGGATATGTCAAACTGATTCGCTTTTCTTGGACTGAGACCATATCTGGATGGATACGGTCGACTAAGTATCTTGCTAACCACCATAATTTAGTATCTTAATTCTAAGAATTCATTACCAACCTTCAC